>CANRKV010000058.1 GCA_947631305.1 uncultured Jeotgalicoccus sp. | reverse complement strand
ATATACAGCCGTCCAGCATTGAGCAGGGCGGCTATTTTTATGGACGGAATCCTATGAGTTTGTTTCATTGGAATCCCAGCAGTTTGGAAACTCTATGAGTTTGTTTCATCGGAACCCCAGTGGTTTCGGAATCCTATGAGTTGATTTCATCGGAATCCCAGCAGTTTCGGAATCCTATGAGTTGATTTCATCGAAATCCCAGCAGTTTGGAAACCCTATGAGTTGATTTCATTGAAATCCCAGCAGTTTTGGAATCCTATGAGCTTATTTCATTGGAATCCCAATAGTTTTGGAATCCTATGAGTTTGTTTCATTGGGATCCAACGACCCAAAATAAAAAAACAGCACCATTTTCATGGCGCTGCCTTAATTAAATTTATTCTTCGCTGTCTTCTGCAGGTGCTAATTCAAGCTCGATTTCGTGATCCATTGATTCAGTTTCATCAATCGGATTTTCTCTTGCCTGAAGGTGTGTAGCGAGTTCAGGGTCAAGCGGACCGTATGCAACGACTGCTGTTGCGCTTTCTCCCGGCTCAACGAGTTCAGCTGAAGCTGCTTTGCCTTCGGCAAATTCTCCTTCGTCTTCAAGGTCCATCGTATAGTTTTCTGTCGGTGCTTCACCGTCTTCACTCACCTGACGTATTGCAAGGTCGAGACTGAATGCTTCCGATGGAGTTGATGTGCGTTCTGAAGTATTCGTATATTCGAATTCAGCAGCGACTGCCTGGATTGTCGTGTCATTGCCTTCAGCGTCAGTTGCCGGCACTTCAACCGGTGTAAAGTTTGTGAAGCTGTAATCCCCATTGACTCCTGAATACGATAATCCATCTTCTGAAGTTTCTTCTCCTGTTGTTTCTTCAGCTGGTGCTTCTTCTTCTGTACCAGCTTCTTCAGTGCTTTCCCCATTACATGCGGCAAGTAAAAGCATACTTGCAAGTCCTCCCGCGAATAACGTGCGTTTTAACTGCATGATAAATCCCCCTATATTGTTTGTTTCATCTACATTATATTCTTCGATGAGTAGAAACACAATTTTCTGGAAAGTTTATATGCCGGTCACACCGTAAATAATCAACCCGATAGTAAGGAGCAGTCCCATTATCGTATTCAGTTTACCCATCGATGCCATCGCCGGAATCAGCTCAATTGGTGTATTGCCTTTACGCATCAGCATAATTGTTTTTATCGCCAGCGGTATAGATAATAACGGGATGAGCAGGAAAACAGAACCCATTGGTGTAAAGAATGCGATATAGATTAAAAAGATATAACTGAATAAGAGCAGTGCAGCAGATGTCATTACTGCGAACGGTTTGCCGACGAGAATAACAAATGTTTTACGTCCGCTTTCTTTATCTTTTCTGCGGTCGCGTATATTATTTGCCATATTCAACAGCCCGATTGTAATTGCCGGAGGAATAGACATTAATAACGGGAATACGTGCAGCGTGCCTGTATGAATATAAAATGTAATCATAATAATGACAGTTCCCATAAAGAATCCTGCAAAAATTTCACCGAACGGCGTCCATGATATCGGGAAAGGACCGCCTGTGTACAAGTAGCCGACAGCCATTGATACGGCACCGATAAGAAGTATCCACCACGATGAATTTATCGTAATGATAATACCGATAACAGCAGCAATGCCGTAAAATATAAGAGCGATTGTCAGTACTAGGCGCGGGCTCATGCCATTTCTAACGATAGCGCCTGCGATACCGACGGATTCATGCGAATCCAGACCGCGTTTAAAATCATAATATTCGTTAAACATATTCGTTGCCGACTGTATTAAAATTGTAGCGATAAGCATAAGGAAAAACATTCCCCAGCGGATATCCGCAAATAATAATACACTTGCCGTCCCGACAAAAACAGGTACAAAACTCGCTGTTAAAGTGTGCGGGCGCGTCAGCATCAAATATTTTTTAAATCCTGTATGTACTTGTGCTTCCTGCATGACTTTCTCCTTTAAAACATGATGACTATAATTTTATCATATTTAAGACTTGTCCATACACACAGTAGGTAAAAAATGATAAAATAAAGCTAATTATGATGAAAGTAGTGTGACTCATGAAATTACAATCGTCTCGAACATTTATAGAGAATATCAGTCTGGATTCTGCCAGGCAATATCTTACACTGCATATCCCTATGGATGAGTATAATATTGACGAAGAAAAAATATTTACATATTTTAATGAATCAAAGGGCTCACGCTATTGGTTCAAGTCAAAAGACAGCACATATAATGTTGTCGGCATCAATTATATCGAAAGTATGTGGCGCGATAAGTTTCAGCCTGAAGCGACAGCAGACAGCAAAAAAGCGCTGTTTCAAAAACTGCAGCAGGAAAAGCTCGGAGATGATTTAAAGTCAAAACTGAGCTTATTTGGCGGTACATTATTTGATGATAAGGACACGACCGATGAGTGGAACGACTTTAAAATGGTTGAATTCCATTTGCCCGAGTGGCAGTTTGATCTTAAAAAGAATGAAGTATTTTTAACCCGCAGCAAAACAGAGCTGAATATGGACGGGCTGCTTGAAGAAATTGACGAGGTGTTGTCGGGGATAGAAAGTGCTGAAATCACTGAGAAAGAAAAGCCGGTCGTTAAAAGTAAGCGTGATATTTTCCCGAATGAATGGAAACTGCTCGTTGAAGAGGCGGTAAATAATTTAAACGACGAGTTTAAAAAAGTTGTACTTGCCCGTCAAAAACTCATTACTTTTGAATCGAAAGCAAAACGTCTGTATTTAATCAGACGATTAAAAGACGAAGCGGATACGTATACGATTTACTACGAAAAAGGCAAATCGACATTCGTATCAAAAACACCTGAAAAACTATTTTCTATCGACGGGGAACAGCTGACTACGAATGCAATCGCAGGTTCTATTCAGCGCGTAGAGGACACCCGGGAAAACAATATTCAGAAAGAGTTCTTATTGAACGACGAGAAAAACCTGTTTGAACACCGCGTCGTCAGAGAATCAATCGTCAACGATATCGTGCCGTTTTCAGAAGGGCTTAATTATAAAAAGAATCCGCTCTTAATGGAAAATAAATATATTTATCATTTGTTTACACCGATTCAGGCCATGCTGAAAAAAGATTCGGATGAGTTCAAAATATTAAAACAGATTCATCCGACACCAGCAGTAGGCGGCCTGCCGAAGAATCTGGCAAAAGATTATATTAAAGAACATGAATACGGTACAAGAGGGCTGTACGCAGCACCACTTGGCATTATTCATGAAGATAAAGAATGTGAATTTGCTGTCGGACTCCGTTCGATGCTGATTTCTGCACGCAGTGCCACATTATTTGCCGGCTGCGGCATCGTTAAAGGATCGGATCCGGAAGCTGAATTTTTAGAGACGGAAGTTAAATTCACACCGATGTTGAACGTCTTGGAGGCGACTACTAATGAGCTACACACAAGCACTAACGGTACAAACGTTTAGTATTATAGATGCACTGTACGAACACGGTATGAATGAACTGGTTATCAGCCCGGGTTCGCGCTCAACACCGCTTGCAATTGCAGCTGAACTGCACGAAGGTATTACGACTTATATTCATCCTGACGAACGGGGTGCCGGATACTTTGCCATTGGTCTGACTAAAAAGAGACGTCAGCCGGTAGGGATACTATGTACTTCAGGCACGGCAGCAGCAAACTATACGCCGGCTGTCAGTGAAGCAGGGCTTAGCCATCTGCCGTTAATCGTTCTGACATCGGACCGTCCGCATGAACTTAAAAATGTGGGTGCACCGCAGGCGATTGAACAAAACAATATGTACAGCAACTTCGTCCGCTATCAGACGGAACTGCCGATTGCTGATGATCACGACAGTGCGGAATCGTTAATTAACGATAAAGTGCTGCAGGCAAGCCAGTATTTTAACGGTATTAATATGGGACCGGTGCATTTTAATATTCCGGTCCGCGAACCGATTATGCCTAATATTGAACGACTTGATTTATTTAAACGCACACAGAAAAAGCGAGTCCCGGCAATTACGATACCGGGGAATATTGAAAAATTAACGGGGACAGGTTTAGTGATTATCGGTGAAACAGCAGAAGATCTAACGCCGCTGAAACCGATTCTTGAACAGGGCAATATTATTACGGTCTTTGACCCGCGCCAGAATTTACGTACTGAAGTTAAGGACGGCATCGTCAATCACGATATGATGTTTTCGAACTTCGGCGACAGGCACCGTGAATATATTAACAGCAATGTTGATTTTATTATCCGCATCGGTGAGCCGGTCACATCTAAACAGACGAATGCATTTTTAAAACAGACAACAATACCGCAGTATTTAATCAGTGAGTTCCAGAACATTAAACCGTTCCCCGTAACACCTGATGAAACTTATGTCGGGACGGTTAATGAAATTCTGCCGGGAATGATTAACGATGACTTCAAGAGTGATGTTAAAGACCGCCTCATTTCTTTATCTGAGAATATTAACAACTATATTGATACTCATATAGAGAAGTTTGACGATGAGGGCAGATATGTCTACGACATTATTCAAGAGACAGATGAGGAACGCACATTTTTCTTGTCGAGCAGTATGCCGATCAGGGATTTTGAGCGCTACGATACGCGTGTCACACATGATGTGTTCGCAAATCGCGGTGCCAACGGCATCGACGGTGTTATTTCAAGTGCACTGGGTATCGGAACGAAAGAACCAATCACAATGCTGATTGGTGATGTGTCAATGAACCACGACATTAACAGTCTCCTAATGGCGAAGCTTGAGAATATCGACTTTACGGTTATTGTTTTTAATAATAACGGCGGCAACATTTTCAGTTATCTGCCGCAGTATGCACATAAACAGCACTTCGAGCGATTATTCGGCACACCGCTTGATCTGAATTTTGAACATGCGGCTAAGCTTTACGATTATGAATACGTTCATATTGAAAATGCTGATGAACTAACAAAAGACATGCTGAATAAATCAGGCCGTCAGATGATCGAGATTAAAACAGACAGAGAGCATAACCTCGAAAGTCATAACGAACTGAAACAGCAGCTTAAAAATCTGGTGGATAATGCTGAATTTTAATTATGAGCTGATTAATAACAAACAGCCAAAAACGATTATGCTCCTGCACGGGTTTTTATCGTCTAAAGAAAGCATGAGAGGGCTTGCTGAAGGATTAAGTGATTTACGCAACATCATCCTTGTCGATTTGCCCGGGTTCGGCGGAACGAACAGTACTTCACATGATTACCGTATGGAAGATATTGCCGGCGGACTTGCCGCTATTGCTGACCGTCACCAGATCAAAACTTTCGATGTGCTCGGTTATTCGATGGGCGGACGGACTGCGCTTGCATTAACTGCTCAATTTCCGGAGCGTATTGAGAAATGTATTTTAGAAAGTGCATCACCGGGAATTGCTGACGACGGGAAGAAAGCTGAACGGCTTCTTATCGACCAGGAACGCAGTAAATCAATTGTCAGAGATTATAATGAGTTTCTTCAATTCTGGCAGGATATGCCGCTGTTTCAGACTCAGCAGCGTGTTGACGAGTCTCTCCTCAAAGCGCAGCATGAAGAGCGGCTGCAGCAGGTTCCGGCTGAAGCGGCAGACAGCCTGTTGAAATACGGCACGGGTGTGCAGCGGTCCTACTGGGATGATTTAAGCGGTCTTGATAACCATTTTTATTTAATTACAGGCAGTGAAGATAAGAAGTTCATCGGAGCAGCACAATCCATGTCAGAACGGCTGAAAAGTGCTAAACTGGATATAGTTGAACATTGTGGTCACAATATTCATCTTGAAAATTATGAAGCGTACATAAACTTAGTACGAAAGTACTTAGAGGAGGATAACTCATGACTAGAGTTTGGGAAACAGTTAAAGAATATAATGAAATTAAATATGAATTTTATAATGGTATTGCTAAAGTAACAATCAACCGTCCGGAAGTGCGCAACGCATTTACACCGGATACTGTTGCAGAAATGATCGACGCATTTACCCGCGCGCGCGACGATCAGCGTGTAGGCGTAATTATTTTAACAGGTGAGGGCGACCTTGCATTCTGTTCAGGCGGAGACCAGAAAAAACGGGGCCACGGCGGATATGTTGGCTCAGATGACGTGCCACGTCTAAACGTACTTGATTTACAGCGTTTAATCCGTGTTATTCCTAAACCGGTTATCGCAATGGTTGCAGGTTACGCAATCGGCGGCGGACATGTGCTGCACGTCGTATGTGACTTAACAATTGCTGCTGATAATGCAAGATTCGGCCAGACTGGTCCTAAAGTCGGTTCATTTGATGCCGGTTACGGTTCAGGCTACTTAGCACGTATCGTCGGCCACAAAAAAGCACGTGAAATCTGGTACCTGTGCCGCCAGTACGACGCACAGGAAGCGCTGGACATGGGCTTAGTTAACACAGTTGTACCTTTAGAGCGTCTTGAAGATGAAACTGTTGAATGGTGTGAAGATATTTTACAGCACTCACCAACTGCACTTCGTTTCTTAAAAGCATCGATGAATGCTGATACAGACGGACTTGCTGGACTGCAGCAGCTCGCAGGAGATGCAACGCTTCTGTATTACACTACAGACGAAGCGAAAGAAGGCCGTGACGCGTTTAAAGAAAAACGTGAACCGAACTTCGATCAATTCCCTAAATTCCCGTAAATTTCATAGTTTTAAAATATAACACCCGTCTATGATGGGTGTTTTTGAGGTGAAGTAATGTCTTATAAATGGCTTGAAACAGCAAGTTTCACTTATCCTGATAACATTGCTGTTAAATACAATAATGAATCTCTGACGTATCAGATGCTGTATATGCATGCACATTCTCTCGGCACACATATGCAGTCGCTCAAACTAAAACGCGTCGGTCTATATATCGACAACTCGCTGGAATCGGTTAAGCTGATTCACGGTCTGATGATGCTCGGCGTGGAGATGGTTATGCTGAACACGCGGCTGACATCAGCTGAGCTCAGTACTCAGCTGAAAGATGTGTCAGTCACAACGGTTATTACAACATTGCCGGTGGATATTTCAGGTGTCGAAGTGATTCAGTATGATGATTTATTTGAGCTTGAGACACAGACCTTTATCGTCAATAAACCTGAGCCGGATGATATCCTGTCGATTATGTTTACGTCAGGAACGACGGGACGCGCGAAAGCAGTGCCGCAGACGTATAAAAACCATGCAGCATCACACAGTAACTGTCAGCAGCATTTTGACTATGACAGTGACAGCACCTGGCTCATGGTCAATCCGATTTTTCATATTTCAGGGCTGTCGATACTGTTCAGAACGGTAATGACGGGCTGTACGTTAATCGTTGAAAATAAATTTGATGAAAAGCGTGTCTGGAACATCTTAGAAGAAGATAAAGTCACTCACACGAGTATGGTGCCTGTAATGCTGAAGCGTTTAATGACGATGGAAGGCACACACCACCTTAAAGGATTGCTGCTGGGCGGTGCGAGTACAACACCGTCACTTTTAAAAGAAGCGATTGAAAAAGATCTGCCGGTATATAATTCATTCGGCATGACTGAAACATGCTCTCAAATTGTTCAAATCTCTTCTAAGGATGACAGGATTTTAACCGGAGCTGTCGGTAATGTGGAGGGTTATGATATAAAAACAGACCCGGGGACCGATGAGTTATTAATTAAAGGCGACAGTGTTGTCAGTGATTACTTAAATGCGGATTTAAAATTGGAAGACGGATATTTTAATACAGGAGACCTTGCGGAAATTGATGATGAAGGTTACTTATATATTCTGGACAGACGTACTGATCTGATTATCAGCGGCGGTGAGAATATTTATCCGAAAGAAATTGAAGATGCAGTATATCTGATCAGCGGCGTGGACCGCTGTGTTGTCATTAAAAAAGATAACGATGAATGGGGCAGTGTGCCTGTGCTGCTTTTAGAAGAAAAAGTCGATGAAGCATTGCTCCTGAACCATTTAAGCGAGCATCTGGCGAAATACAAGCTGCCGAAAGAAATTCATTACGTCGATAAAATTATTATGACATCGACCGGAAAAATTTCCCGGAGTCAGAACCAAAAAATGTTTCTAAACCGTTAAATACAGGTATGGACTAATAAGAAATACAATTACTGCTGCTTTTTCTTTTTGTTTACAGGAACCGGATCAAAACCGCCTTCGTGGAAAGGATGGCATTTTAAAATGCGTTTCGTTGCCATAAAGCTGCCCTTTAAAGAACCATGTTCAGCAACTGCCTCAAGAGCATAATTTGAACACGTCGGATAGAACCGGCAAGAGGGCGGTGACATTGGAGAAATATGTTTCTGGTAAAAATGAACGGAGCCGATCAATACTTTTTTCATTGCAGCATCACCTTTTAAAATTAATACAACTATTGTAAGCTGATATCCGAATGAGTGCAACTAGGAGGATTATACATGAAAACATTTACTGATTATGAAGGCAGACGTGTCACATTGGAAAACAGTTATGTTGAAAATACGAAACATGTCCTGATTATTCCTAAGTTTAACGGTCAGTTTTTACTGACAAACCATAAAGAACGCGGGCTCGAATTTCCGGGCGGTAAAGTGGATGAAGGTGAATCCCTCGTCGAAGGCGCACAGCGTGAACTCTATGAAGAAACCGGCGGTTTGGTAGGAAACCTGCATTTTGTCGGTACATACACTGTTCATGATGGTGATAATACATTCAGTAAAGCAGCATTCTGCTGTAACATCGAACGGCTGGATCAATTGAAACACTACCACGAAACTAACGGTCCGATGCTGGTTAATCATATTGAAGACATCAAAGATGCAGATAAAAGCCTGCTCTTGAAAGATGACTGTGTTGTTTATTTATATAACGAAGTCAGAGAAAACGGCTGTCAGTAATGAGTGTGAACCGGAACAACTTTTGTTGTTTCGGTTTTTTT
>CANRKV010000057.1 GCA_947631305.1 uncultured Jeotgalicoccus sp. | reverse complement strand
CGTCCTGCTGGTTCTGTATCAGCTGTATAAAAAGAAAAAACAGGAACCTGTTACAGCTTAATAAAACAGCAGAAAAAAAGCGCGAACCGGAATTTCCGGTTCGCGCTTCTTTCTTTCTATCTACTTACTTATCTTCTCTTAAAATTCTTTCAGTTTCTTCGAACTCTGCAGCCATTTCAGGTTTAAGCTGGTTCTGAGTCATCTTACTCACGATGATACCAGCAAGAGTTGCAACGATTACACCGGGAACAATTTCATATAGTCCTGTACCGAATGTACCTGCTGCAATCCAAATGATAACCGTTCCGGCACCACCGATGATAGAAGCGATTGCACCTGAACGTGTCATACCTTTCCAGTGTAGAGCCATTACTACTAACGGACCAAATGCAGCACCGAAACCTGCCCATGCGTTAGCAACAATGTTAAGGATAACTGATTCATCATCCCATGCAATAATAATTGCAACAATAGCGACAATGATTACAGAAATTCTACCTACAAGTACGAACAGTTTGTCCTGTTCTTCTTCGGATTTAGTTTCTGTACCGCCGAGCATTTTAAGACGGATCATCTTGTAGAAATCCTGTACAAGGGAACTTGATGTAACTAAAAGCTGTGAAGAAATTGTACTCATAATTGCTGCTAAAATAGCTGCTAAGAAGAATCCGCCGACTAATGGGTGGAAAAGAACCTGACTCATTAGAACGAGAATAGTTTCAGCATCAGCTACTTCGTGTCGTGTCGCATCAGTAAATGCAATACCGAGTAAGCCTGTTAGACAAGCACCAATAAGTGCAATTGACATCCAGATAATACCGATACGGCGTGCTTTAGGTACTAGTTTATGAGATTTAATCGACATAAAGCGTACGATGATATGAGGCTGTCCAAAATACCCGAAGCCCCATGCCAGATTACCGATAATAGTAATAATCGATACACCGCTAATCAGTGAAAGATAGTTAATATCAGCTAAAGCACCAAGCTCTTCAATTCTAACGAAAGGCTCGACTCCATCTCCTGTAAGCGTCAGCCATGTTGCAATTGGAATCATTACAATTGCGATAAACATTATTGTTCCCTGGAAGAAGTCTGTCAGACTCACTGCCAGGTAACCGCCGAAGAATGTGTAAATAACAACTACTGCGGCTGTAACAAATAATCCCCAATGATACGGAAGATTAAACGCACTTTCGAACAATTTACCGCCTGATACCATTCCGCTGGCTGTATAGACAGCGAAGAATATTACAATTACAAGACCTGCAATAATGCGCAGCATATGCTTGTGATCTTTAAAGCGATTTTCAAAAAAGTCCGGGAGCGTAATTGAGTCGTTGGAAACTTCCGAGTAAACACGGAGTTTCGGAGCGACAACTATGTAGTTTACGTATGCCCCGATTGTTAAACCAACGGCTATCCAAATACTAGAAAGGCCGACACTGTACATGCTGCCTGGAAGCCCCATCAGCATCCAGCCTGACATATCAGAAGCTCCGGCAGATAGCGCAGTAACCCATGCCCCGATATTCCGGCCGCCGAGCATATACTCGTTCAGGTTTGATGTGGATTTATTGTAAGCATAAACTCCAATTCCGATTAAGACGATGAAGTACACCGCCATCATCACGTACTGTTCCCACCCTGCTGTGAAGGTGAAAGCAGATCCTGCTGTTGTGTTAAGAATCATTCAAAAACCTCTCCCCTTATTAATGTAGTAAAACTGTTTATGTAAATTACACAAACCATGAAGTAATCTGTTCCTTAAAGACAAAAGAATAGAATTACACATAAGACGATTATAACGATGATAGAGCGCTATTACAACGTGATTCCAGGAATTGTCTGTTAATTCAAGACAAAAACCGCCCTGTAATCCTATTACTGAGCGGTTTAGACATATACTATTTTATTTGTAAATATATTCTAAAACTTCTATCGCCTGTTCAACATTGCTTGTAACCACGCTTGCTTTTTCGGAAATTTCCTTTAATGGATGAATTAATTTTTCGGGACGGACTAAAATCAAAGGTTTGCCTGAGTTAATTGCTGTCGTCGCATCCATTGCAGTATTCCACTGTTTATATTCTTCACCGAAAAGGGCAATAACAACATCAGCTTTGTTCATTAATACCTGCGTGCGCAGATTGTTAATGCTTGATGCTGCATTGTCACGGTAATATTTATTTGGCTGTTCGCCTAAAATATTTTCACCGATATCATCCGATAAATCGTGATCCGTTTGAGGAGATACAAAAGTTAACGGTAAATCTTTCTCTGTTGCCAGAGACTGAATTTTGTCTCTCCAGTCACTGTGAATCTCGCCTGCTAAATATACTGTTAAATCCATGAAACAACCTCCTAATAGTCATTGCATATTAGTATATACCCTAATCTATTTATGGTAAAATATTTAAAGTAGATTAATTATCCAGGGAGAGGAACAGACCGACATGAAAGTGGCATTATTTGATTTTGACGGCACATTATACCCGCATGAAACGTTTGAAACGCTTCGTGCACATTTAAAAAACCACCCGAAATTTAAAAAGAATTATAAGCATTTTGTCCGTTATTTTGCGCCGACCTATTTTGGATATAAAATGAAAATGGTGCCGAAAATTAAAATGCAGCACAGAGCATTGGAATCTTATATTCTTTCATTCAAAGGTTATTCCAAAAATGAAATAGATGGATTTTTTGAAGATGTCGCGAGTTCAATGAGTACTGAGCTCAGGGTCTCACTGCTTGAAAAGATTCAGCAGCTGAAACAGGATAACTATTATGTAGTGCTGATTTCAGGCGCTTTTATTCCTTTATTGGAAGCATTGTTTAAAGGTGTCGGTTTCGATTATATCGTGGGTTCAAAAATTCATTATAATGGTGATGTTCTGGATTATAAAACGAGATTTGAACGGGTGTTTGCCGAACGCAAGATTGATATCATTAAAGAACACTTTAGAAACAAAGAAGTTGACTGGCCAAACAGCCAGGCTTACAGTGACAGCATAACGGATATAAAAATGCTGGAACTTGTCGGCAAGCCGGTAGCAGTGTCACCGGATAATGATTTATTATCGATAGCACAGGATAAAAACTGGAAAATATTAAAAGATTTTTAGGAGGATAAACTGTGAACTTAATTAATTTAACTGAAGCGGATCTTTATCCGACAGAGAAATTTGGGCCATCACTTGAAGGCACGTTATTATATAAAGTAAGAGATCAGGCTCATTTCCCGGGAGCATATATGACGACAAATGAGCGTCTGTTTATGAATGTCGATATGAACGGCGAAGCATACACGAGAGTGTTTGCATACGCGGACATCGTACGTGCTTTCGTAGAAGATAATGTGCTGTTTATCGAATTCCCGGAAGGTATGGGGAAAATTGCAATGGTTGATGTAACAGCTGGAAACATTGATGAGTTTGCGGCATACGTTAACGAAAAAAGCGGAAAATAGAAAGATTGAGGATGTGCTGATACAGTGCATCTTTTTTTGATTTTAAATAGTATAACACTTTTGATGATTAGTATGACACATTAAATGATATGTCTTTCGGAAGACGAGAAAAAAGAGTATACTGTTACTGAATATTAATATAATAAACATGGATAAGGGGCATCAATTAAAGTATGACTACTTCTATTAGCAAAACGGATGTGGTTCTGATTGGTGGCGGGATTATGAGTGCCACGCTTGGAACACTATTGAAAGAATTAAAACCCGACTGGAACATTAAAGTTTTTGAAAAACTTGATGATGTTGCAATCGAAAGCTCAAACGCATGGAACAACGCCGGTACGGGGCATTCGGCGCTGTGTGAATTGAACTACACACCAGAGCTTGCAGACGGCTCAATAGAAACTTCAAAAGCAATTAAAATTAACGAACAGTTCCAGATTTCAAAACAGCTTTGGGCGTATTTAATTGAAAAAGGTTATTTGGATACTCCGGAGGATTTCATTCGAACAGTGCCGCACATGAGTTATGTGGAAGGTGAAAAGAATGTTGAATTCCTTAAAAAGCGTGTTGAAAAACTGACTGAAAGTCCGCTTTTTGAAGGTATGGAATATACCGACGATCACAGCATTTTAAAAGAGTGGCTTCCGCTGATGATGCAGGGACGTGATCCGAATGAAGAAATCGGTGTAACCCGTATTGATTCAGGAACAGATATTAACTTCGGCAGTCTGACTAAGAAATTATTTAACAGACTGGAAGAGCAGGGTGTGGAAATGAATTTCAAACATGCTGTTCAGGATATTCGCCGCACTCAAAAAGATAAGTGGCAGGTAAAAGTTAAAAACTTAAACAACAGTAAGATGGAATATCATACAGCAGATTTTGTCTTTATCGGTGCCGGCGGCGGAAGTCTGCCGCTCCTGCAGAAGACAAATATTCCTGAATCTAAAAATATCGGCGGGTTCCCGGTAAGCGGACTCTTCCTCGTTTGTGATGATGAAGAAGTTGTGAACCAGCACGAGGCCAAAGTCTATGGTAAAGCTAAAGTCGGTGCACCGCCAATGTCTGTACCGCATCTTGATACACGTTATATTGACGGTAAAAGATCACTGCTGTTCGGACCATTTGCAGGGTTCTCTCCGAAGTTCCTGAAAACGGGATCGTATCTTGATTTATTCGGCTCGGTTAAACCTTACAATGTACTGACTATGCTGTCGGCAGGAGCAAAAGAACTCGGCCTGACTAAGTATTTAGTTCAGCAGGTACTGCTGAAAGAAGAACAGCGTATGGATGAACTGCGTGAATTTATTCCGGAAGCACGTTCAGAAGACTGGAAGACAATCACCGCAGGCCAGCGTGTACAAATGATTAAAGATACGGACAAAGGAAAAGGCACATTGATGTTCGGTACGGAGACAGTTGTATCGGAAGATGGTTCAATTGCAGCACTTTTAGGTGCATCACCAGGTGCTTCTGTTGGTGTGGATGCAATGCTTGAGCTTTTAAGCCGTGCATTCCCTGAGGAATTTGGTTCATGGCAGGATAAAATTAAAGAAATGATTCCGACATACGGTGTCTCGTTATCGGATAATCCTGATATGTTCAGAGAAATGAATGAACGCACTACTGACACTTTAGGACTTAAAAGTCATGAAGAAGGCGCGTTATTAAGCTAAATAATAAATTTACAGGCATCGAACCCCGTGCGGGAGACGATGCCTGTTTTTATTTTAGTGATTTGTTAAGTGCCTGTTGAATGTCTTCGATTATGTCATCCGCATTTTCAATGCCGATTGACAGACGGATTAATGAATCATCGATGCCGCGTTTAGTCCGCTCATCATCCGGCATTTCAGCATGAGTCTGAGTAAATGGGAATGTGATGAATGTTTCTGTGCCGCCGAGACTCTCGGCGAAAGTACAGACTTCAATGTTCTCGAGAAATGTATTCACACTGTGAGTGTTTTTAAAGCGCAGGCTCAGCATACCTGTCGTTCCGGCGTAGAGTACTTTATCGATTGCCTCATGGTTTTCAAAGTGAGCGGACACTTTTTTAGCATTTTCAATCGCACGGTCCATACGCACGTGCAAAGTTTTTAAACCGCGCAGCAGTAAAAATCCGTCAAAGGGAGACAATGTTGCACCGATCATGTTGTGATATAACCCGAGGGATTCAGCGAGAGTTTCATCTTTAACAGTAACGACACCTGCCAGTACATCGTTATGACCGCCGATATATTTAGTTGCTGAATGAAGGACTATGTCAGCACCTTCAGTGAGCGGACGTGATAAATAGGGTGTTAAGAATGTATTATCGATAATAGTTAAAATATTTTTATCCTGTGCTATTTTGAACAGCGGAGATAATTCAGTTGTCTCCATCGAAGGGTTGGTAATAGGTTCTATGAAAAATGCACGGGTGTTTTCATTGATATGAGAATTTATGTCATCAAGATTGTTAAAGTTTACATAGTGGAACTTCACGTTATACTTCGTTTCATAAAAGTCGAAGATGCGGAAAGTCCCGCCGTATAAATCGAAACTCACAAGCACTTCGTCACCGCTGTTAAATAAATTGCAGCACAGCTGCACAGCTGCCATTCCGCTTGATGTTGCAAATGAATGAGTGCCGCCTTCAAGCTCGGCGAATGCTTCTTCAAAATGCGAACGGGTTGGATTCTTAGTACGGGTGTAGTCAAATCCGGTCGATTTGCCGACACCTTCATGCTCGAATGCAGTTGATAAATATATAGGGCTTGTTGTTGCACCTGTATGATCAGGTTTTAATGAGATTTGAGATAATTTAGTATCCAATATTTACCGTCCTTTTCATCTATGTATTTTTTGAAAGATATCTTAAATATATAAACTAAGCAGGTACAAGTCAATGCTTTAGAAAGAATATTGTGACAACTTATTGCGGGTAACGGCATTGCATCGTGCTAGAAAGTGGTAGATAAAAATAACGATAAGCGTTATAATTAGGATAATTAAATTACAGGAGTGATACGAGTGAGTCAGGCACAGAACGTTATATACTATACAACAGCTCAAGTTACGGACATGGTTGAACTGTCTGATCAGAACGTTAGAAAATACGTTAGATTACTTGAGGACAGAAATTATGAAGTTGCTAAAGATGAACACAATAGAAGATTATTTTCTAAAAAAGATGTGAGTGTTTTACAGGAAATGATTAAAATTGCCAAATCTCCAGGAAACACGCTGGACTCTGCGGCAGATGGAATTATTGAAAATATGGATGACTTTGAAGAAACACCAAGTGAGAATCAAGTATCGAAAATGTCGGATAATGACGTTTCAAGATTACTTGCTTTAGTTCTTGAAAAACTGGATGAAATCCAAAATGAAAACAAAGAACTGAAATCAAATATAAGTACACTCGTACACAGACTTGAAGAATATGATCTTAAAGCACTGGAATATAATCCAGATGAAAAAGTTGAAACTTCTTTAGCTGAGGAAACATATGAAACTGAAGAAACAGTTCAGGTTACAAAAGACAAGCCAGCGGAAGCTGAGACAGATACTGCGATATATGAAACAGAAACGGCGGAAGAAGAAATCTCGGAAACTGAAGAAGAAGCCATAACTCCAGAAACGCCAGTTGAAGAAATTACAGTAGAAGCACCAGCTGAAGAAGAAGCAACTGAAGAAATTGCTGAGGAAGCTCCTTTAGAATCTTCAGTTGAAGAGCCTGCAGCAGAAGAAACTCTTGAAAACCAGGATGAAGCTGTGGAAGCAGTTGAACAAGAAGAGAATACGGGAACAATCGATTTGAGTACACAGGAAGAAAAAGCTGAAGAGGCTGTATCGGTATCTGAAGAACAATTAAATAATGACGAAAATACAAAACAGCAGATTGAAGAACCGAAAAAAGGTTTCTTCGGCAAACTGGCAAGTATGTTCAAAGGTTAGAATCGAAATTTATTTCGATTCTTCTTTTATTTTCAACAGTTTTATTGACATGTGAAAATAAAACCACTATAATCCCTATTGGCGAACGAGATTGAAACATCAATTAAATAATATACGGATTAGAGGAGTTTTTATCATGGATAGCGTTTTTGATTATGAGGATATACAGTTAATTCCGAACAAATGTATTGTGGATAGTCGTTCAGAATGTGATACTTCAATAGAATTTGGTAAGCACACATTCAAACTGCCTGTAGTGCCTGCGAACATGCAGACAATTATTGACGAGAATATTGCTACGTATTTAGCAGAAAATGGATATTTCTATATAATGCACCGTTTCAATCCTGAAACACGCATTGAATTTATTAATAAAATGAGAGACAGAAACCTGATCTCTTCTATAAGTGTTGGAATTAAACCGGAAGAATATGATTTTGTTCTCAGTTTAAAAGAGCAGAACTTAGTACCGGACTATATTACAATCGATATTGCTCACGGTCATTCAGACAGAGTAATGGATATGATTAAACATATTAAAAAGCATATACCTGAAACGTTTTTAATTGCCGGTAACGTTGGAACACCTGAAGCAGTAAGAGAATTAGAACACGCCGGAGCAGATGCAACTAAAGTTGGAATCGGACCTGGTAAAGTTTGTATTACTAAAATTAAAACAGGATTCGGTACAGGCGGATGGCAGCTGGCTGCACTTCGTTTATGTGCAAAAGCAGCATCAAAACCGATTATCGCAGACGGCGGAATCCGTACACACGGAGATATCGCTAAATCTGTAAGATTCGGTGCATCGATGGTTATGATTGGATCACTATTTGCAGGACACGAAGAATCACCTGGTACTGTTTACGAAGAAGACGGCAAGAAGTATAAAGAGTACTTCGGTTCAGCTTCTGAATTCCAAAAAGGTGAACACAAGAACGTAGAAGGCAAAAAAATGTATGTAGAATATAAAGGGCCTTTAGCTGCAACATTAACTGAAATGCAGCAGGATCTGCAGTCATCTATTTCATATGCCGGCGGCAATGAATTAGATGCAATCCGTACAGTAGATTATGTAGTTGTTAAAAACTCAATCTTCAATGGCGATAAAGTATATTAATATTTTTACTTGGAAGACCGCATCTGCGGTCTTTTTTTGTTTGTTAAGATGTATCTCTGATATGAGCGGTTTTCATTGGTGAGATAACAGTTTATCTCTGACATGAGCGGTTGTCATTGGTGAGGTAACAGTTTATCTCTGACATGAGCGGTTGTCATTGGTGAGGTAACAGTTTATCTCTGACATGAGCGGGTGTCATTGCAGAGCAGCACCACCGCTTAAGTTAACAAAAAACACCAAATCCATCATGGATTCGGTGCTGCATTATTTCTATTCAATATCGTGTAAGTCTTTATAGCGTTTTGTGCTTTCAAGCATCATTTCTTCCATAGTTTCAACGTCATCGCTTTGTATTGCAGCGTTAAGTTTATCGAGCTGGGTCTGGAAGTTTTCGATGTGTTTAACAAGGTGATCTTTGTTCATCATAAATAGTTCCGGCCATAATTTTTCATTAATATTCGTAATGCGTGTTAAGTCACGGTAGCTGTCACCGGTAAATTTTTTAGTGTTGCGTTCGGCGTCATCGCTGTTGATTAATGAAATTGCAATAAC
>CANRKV010000056.1 GCA_947631305.1 uncultured Jeotgalicoccus sp. | reverse complement strand
GTTGAACATGAAGATGAATTCCATATTTATATTCAGGACAGTGTCGAACCGTCGACAAGTTATGAGTACAGAGAAGGACAGTGGATTGACGTATATGCGGAAGAGTTTGAATCCGTCGATATTCTAAGTCATTTTCACGATGAAATTAAACTCGCTAATAATCAGCATCACGGTTTGTATTCAGGTGTTTACTGTCCGTTTGGACAGGAAGGCGATTTAGCAGCCGATCAGACAATTGACAATGCACTGGCAACAACGATTTCAGTTGATGCTGCTGAAGAACTGAGTATCGCCGGACATGCGAAACTGAACGTGCACGTTAAATCATCCCACGATGAAGCGAATCTGCATGTGCGTTTAACAGACGTTCATCCGAACGGCAAACGAACACTGATTACGAAAGGGCAGTTGAATTTAAATCATGTGAACAGTCATGAACATCCGGAGAAACTGCCAATTGATGAATATTTCGATGCGGAAATTCAGTTTGATGTTATCGGCTATACTGTACCGGAAGGGCACAGCATTGAAATTTCATTCGCACCAAGCTACTGGCCGTTAATGTGGGCATCGAAAGACAAAGTCGAATTGACAGTGGATTTAAACAACAGTTCACTTGAACTGCCGTATGTTGAAAATTACACGCCTGTAGAAATGAAATATAATTCAGCTGAGATGGCAACACCGCTTGAAAAAGAAATTATTGAAGAAGGTTACCGTACGAGAAACGTCATCAATGATCTGACGACGAACAACTGGATTCTCGATGACTATTCAAATGAAGGACAAAGATTCTTACCGCACCTCGGCATCACTTACGGCACAGAAAACCATAATATTTACACGATAAACAACGATGACCCGTTATCTGCCAAAGTGCAGTGCGACTGGACAGTAGTTGTTGAAGATGCAGATATTAAAACAGAGATGAAAACAGATAGTATTATGACATGCGACTATGAAAACTTCTATCTTGTAAACCGTCTCATCGGTTATAACGATGGTGAAGAAGTCTTTAATAAAGAATGGAAAAAGACAGTTAAGAGAGATTTTAACTAGAAAAATTTAAAAAGATCCCTGCCGGTTAAATTCGGCAGGGATCTTTTGTCGTTAAATTATTGATGAAAATAATGCCGTTGGGATAATAATAATCCACGGTGCCATTAATAATGTAGAAATAATACTGGATTTGGTAACTTGTTTATCGTCCAGACCAAATTTCGCGTAGATTTTCTGAGTTATTTTAAACTGGATTAGAATAATAATAACGAATAAAATGAGGACGAAAATCATACTGTAAATGCTGTCGAACGGATTCGCGATAATTCCTTCGAAAAATGCGACAATCCAGTCGGGTGTAGCATTACTGATTTCTTTAACGTCATCGAACGATGTAGGATTACCTCTGAACAGCGGATCAATGTATAATGCTGCATACATAATTCCGACGGCAACGAGATGCAGACCAAGGTCCGTCAGCCAGATTTTCCATGACGCTTTAACTGTAATTTCCTTACGGTTATATTTTTTATCGAGCGGTAAATAAATAGCGAACCAGTCGATTAACATTTTTAAAGGTATTATCATAAAAACAACAGGTGGAATTAACCACATCAGCCATACCGGCATAATCATTACGGAAAACCTCTTTCTTATTTTATGGATTATCCTGTACATTTTACGCTTATCGCACAGTTATGTAAATTGAAATGGAAAATAGGGAGATAACATAAAAAACGACCACTCCGGAGAGTGGCCAGAATCAAATGTTATTCAGCAAACACTGTGCTCCAAGTGCTGCGTCCTTCAAGCATCTTGCGTGCAATTTCTTTAGCGCCTTCAAGACTGTGACTCGCTGCCCAGCCGCACTGTACTTCGTTGCATGCCGGAACTTCAGTTGCCTCAAGCACATCATTTAAAGTTTTCTCCATTACTTCTTCAATGCCTGCTTTATTGTCATCATTCATTACTGACAGATAAAAGCCTGTCTGGCATCCCATCGGGCTTAGGTCGACAACACGCTCGTGGTGGTTGCGGATGTTTTCAGCCATTAAGTGTTCAATCGAGTGAAGTGCAGGCATATCCATATGCTCTTTGTTCGGCTGGCAGAAACGGATATCGTACTTGTAAATCGTATCTCCGTGCTGGCCTTCGTTTGTCCCTGCAAGTCTGATATAAGGTGCAGCTACTTTTGTGTGATCCAGGTTAAAACTTTCAACGTTCATATTCTTCATTTATGACACACTCCCTAAATTGTTTACTCCAGTTTATCTTATTACAATTTGAAGACGAATGGCAACCGGAAGGTTTTTACCGGCGCGCGCCACCGAGAGCTGACGGTGGCATGGAATCCTTGAGAGCACGCCACCGAGAGCTGACGGTGGCACGGAATCCTTGAGAGCACGCCACCGAGAATCCACGGTGGCACAGAATCCTTGAGAGCACGCCACCGAGAATCCACGGTGGCACGGAATCCCGAAAAAAACAGCACGCACTGAATAGTCAGCGCGTGCCGTAATCAAGGTCTATATATTTCTCGGATCAATAATTGATTTAAAGTTAAATATTGCGTTAAGTACGATTGCTGTCAGACTCCCCATAACAATTCCGCTGGAAGTAATGACTGACAGGCTTTCAGGCAGTGCCGAGAACAGGTCCGGAACGACTGTAACGCCAAGTCCCATTGCTACGGAAATTGCCACGACAACCATGTTATCCTGTTTATTTAAATCGACACGGGACAGCATTTTAATGCCTGCACCGATAACCATACCGAACATAGCGAGCATTGCGCCGCCGAGTACCGGACCAGGTATTGCCAGTGTTGCTGCACCGATTTTAGGAACGAGACCGAGAATAATCAGCATAGAACCTGCGATATAAATAATTTTATTTCTGCGGACTCCTGATATTTGAATCAGGCCGACATTTTGAGAAAACGTTGTATAAGGAAAAGCGTTAACGAGACCGCCTAAAAATATTGCAATACCTTCAGCGCGGTAGCCGCGTTTTAAATCTTCGCCTTTAATTTTCTTCTCTGTAATATCTCCAAGCGCAAAGTAGACACCTGTTGATTCAACAAGACTGACCATTGCAACGAGCGTCATCGTTAAAATTGGAACGATATGGAACTCAGGTGTACCGAAGTAAAAGACCTGCGGCAGGTGCAGCCACGAAGCGTCTGCTACAGGTGTGAAATCAACACGGCCGAAAAATGCTCCGATAATTGTTCCGAAAATAATACCGGTTAATATTGCAATTGAACCAAAGAACCCTTTAGCGAATTTCAAAATGATTAATATAATAATTAATGTAGAAAAACCTAAAAATAAATTGAGCGGTGAACCGAAATCTTCAGCGCCCTGTCCGCCGGCAAGGTCATTGATTGCTACAGGAATTAAAGTGATACCAATGACCGTAACGACCGTACCGGTAACAATCGGCGGGAAAAATCGTATCAATTTACTGAAGAACGAAGCAACCAGTACGACGAGCAGTCCCGATACTAAAATTGCACCGTATACAGACTGGATGCTGTAAGTGTTCGCAATATTTATAATCGGCCCGACGGCGGTAAACGTACATCCGAGCACGACGGGTAAACCGATGCCGGAGAATTTATTCTTCCAAACCTGAAGAATCGTTGCAACACCGCACATCATAATATCGATAGCAATTAAGTATGTCAGCTGTGCGGGTGTCAGTCCGATTGCATTGCCGACAATCAGCGGCACGATTACCGCACCGGCATACATTGCGAGCACATGCTGAAGACCGAGAGAAAAGTCTTTAACGTTGGATTGGCTCTGCTCCTGCATTATTCCGTGTCCTCGTTGAACGTGATTGTGCCGTCAGTCAGAGACTGGATGCGTGCAAGTGATTCCACGCGGTAGTTTTTCTCTTTTAGAATTGATGCGCCACTCTGGAATGATTTCTCAATAACGATGCCGAGTCCGGCAACATGAGCGTCAGCCTGTTCAACGATGCTGATCAGTGCACCTGCTGCTTCGCCGTTAGCAAGGAAATCATCGATAATTAAAATATTGTCACCAGGCTGGATAAACTGATTAGATACGCTGATCATGTTTGTTTCCTGCTTAGTGTACGAAAAGACTTGTGCAGATAGTAAATCATTAGTAAAAGTAAGAGATTTTCTTTTGCGTGCGAAAACGGCAGGTACACCGAAGTTCAATGCAGTCATTACCGCAGGCGCGATACCTGAAGATTCTAAAGTAAGTACTTTTGTAATTTGATTATCTTTGAACCTGGCGTGAAATTCTTTGCCGATTTCGACCATTAATTCAGGGTCAATCTGATGATTTAAAAATTTATCTACTTTTAATACATTATCGGAAAGTGCAATACCTTCTGATAAAATTTTACTTTTTAACAAGTCCATTTCGAGTGCTCCTTTATTTATGTAAGTTAATGAATGTATTTATATTAACAGAAATAACGAACATATCAACATGTTTTTGTAATATAGTTAGTGAAAAACGTTTTCAAAGTCAAAATATTAGTAAAATGTTCGGTTATTGTAATTATTAGTATGAATTTCAGCATGTGTGTATAATTAATTTATCGTGTAATAAGGAGAATAAATCATGGCTTTGGATAAAGCGGGAATAACGAAAGAAACTTTAATCAGAAGTAAAGTACATGAAATGATACTTGAGAAAGAACTGCTGCCGGGTGACAGGCTGCCAAGTGAAAACGAACTTGCGGAGCTGTACGGTGCAAAAAGAATTGATGCGAGAAATGCACTGGTTCAGCTCGAAAAAATGGGAATCGTTTACGGCAGGCAGGGTGTCGGACGTTTTGTGAATGAACCGATGCCGACGATTGAATTTTTGATCACGGGGACGACTAGTTTTTCCGAGAAAATGCAGGAACAGAATATACCGTATGAAAGCCGGGTTATTTACGCGGATTACGCAAGTGATACTGAACAGATTCATTACCGTGAGTCACTTGCTGCCGGTAAAGATGTAAAAATATTTAAAGTATCGCGTTTAAGAATCGTGAATGAAGTAGCCTGTGCAATTCATATTTCATATATAAGGGAAGACCTGTTTCCTCATATATATAATGAAAGAGCGGACCTTCAATCTGTGTACACTTATTTTAAAACGGCAGGACGGACGAATTTAATCAGTAAAGACCGCGTAGTTTCTGCACAATTCCCAACTCTGGAGGAAATGAAGTTACTGCAGTGCAGTGAACTCGTTCCATTAATGGTATTTGAAACTGATACGTACGATAAAGATACGGATGAATGTTTGGAAAGAGTAAAAATATTATACAGAAGTGATTTGTTTAAACATCAGCTCTCTGATGAAAGTTAGGCCGGGACTTACAGTCCTGGTCTTTTTTTGTCGTTTTGTCAGTGTTTACCTATTCATTAGCACTTAATTCATCTTTTTAATTAAACCGACATAATCGGCAACTGAATGTTTACATTCCTTTACCAACACTTAATCATACTGAACTTGGCAACAAGTTAGGATTAAATCATAAGGAGGTTGTGACATGCACAGAAAACAATGGACGCGTATTTTTGCGAAGTACGGCAGAACAGAAGCTCTCGATTTTTATAACAGGTATAAAGAAGAACTCGAATTTGACATCATCAGCGAACCGGATGAAGGTCTCGTGATGGTGAAGACGAGAGAGCATGCCAGAAATACTTTATTTTACATGGGTGAGGTACTGGTTACCGAATCCAAAATAAGACATGGCTCAACTGTCGGTCTCGGTCTCGTTAAAGGTTCTGATGAAGAATTTTCAGAGGCAATGGCTTTTATCGATTTAAGTTTTAAACTGGAAAAATTTACAGCGGAGTTAAATGAAATTTTAAACACGCTTAAAAATATTGAGGCAAATGATGTTGCAGAACGCACTGAAAAGATTTTACAGACTAAAGTCAGTTTCGAAATGATGAACGACTAGGAGGATTCCGGTGAAAACTATAGTACATACAACACAAACGGTGTACCGCCAGCTTGTCAACGCGGCGAGCCGTCCCGGCCACACGGAGATAATTACTGAAGAGGTTAAAAACTATTCGGATTTCAGCGATGCAGCACTGCTTATTGCGATGACGCTGTTCGATAATGAAATTTCTTTTTTCTCCCGTGATAAAACAATGCGCAAAGAATTGAAGGTGTTAACAGGCGGCATACCGAACAAAGATTACACGACTGCTGACTTTATCGTCTCAAAAGAAGCGGATTTAAAAGAAGAATATTTTACTGAAGTTATGCACGGTATCTTAATTTCTCCGGAAAAGTCGGCGACGTTAATAATCGAAGCGGACAGTATCGGTGAAGGCAATGCATACCGTCTCAGCGGTCCCGGTATTAAGGATACGACAGATGTAAGTTTATCTTTGGACAGCCGCTGGATTGAACTCCGCAATGAGATGTGCAAAGAGTTTCCGCTCGGTATTGATCTTATTCTGACAGATAAAAATAACGGCGTGGTAATGATTCCGAGAACGTCGAAAGTGGAGGTGCTGTAGATGGGTTACGTTGCGGTTAAAGGCGGCGCACATGCTATTAATAACTCAGTTATTTTGTATAAAAACAGACGACTCGAAGAAGGCACGGACATCGAAGTCGACAAGATTAAAACAAATATGCGCCAGCTCATCAATCAGATTATGAGCGAAGCGAGTTTTTACGACCGTAATACTGCGGCGCTCGCAATTAAGCAGGCAGAAGGAAATATGGAAGAAGCGGTTTTCTTAATGCGTGCACACCGTTCGACATTACCGAGATTATATTATTCAACGGTAACGGATACGCGTGAAATGTTCGTTGAACGACGGGTGTCGGCAAGTTTTAAAGATATTCCCGGCGGTCAGATTTTAGGTGCATCTCCGGACTTTACGCACCGCCTTTTGGATGATGCTTTAAAAGAACTCTCGGATGGCCCGAAAGAGACAATTAAGTATAAAGAAGTGCCGTTCAATTACGAACTCGATAAACTGCCGAAAGTAATCGACTATTTAGAAGATGAAGGACTCTTCAAAAGAGAAGAAGAAAATAATGATGAGCCGGATGATATTACGAAAAGAGCAATTGAGTATCCAAGTACAAGGAGTCAGCGTCTGCAGGCATTAACGCGTGGACAGACAGGAGCGGTAACATCGCTCGGCTATGCGGAAATTCGCGGTTACGGTATTTCAGCGCATCCGAATATCGGTGAATGCCGTGTCGGTCAGCAGCCTGTTTATATTAATCCCGACGATGATTACGGTGAATACTTTATCGGTGATTTTGAAGTCACAGAAATCGATGCATTTATGCCGGATCTTGATGAAGATGACTCGGATGCCGGTGACAAAGATCTTATGATTAAAATCGGCTACGGACTTGTTTTCGGACAGAACGAAACGAAAGCAATTGCAATGAGTGTACTAGATTACAGTCTTGAACATCCGGTGCCGGGCGTTGCAACAAGTGATGATGAATTCGTCCTGTATCATATCGATTCCGTTGAATCGACAGGATTTATCTCCCACTTGAAACTGCCGCACTACGTAACATTCCAATCGAAATTAGACCGTATGCGTCAAAGTAAGGGGGAACAGCAGTGAGCCAGAACTTCGCATTTCTAGATGAACATTCTAAAAAAGAAATACGCAGAAAAACGTTAAAAGCCATCGCTATTCCGGGCTATCAGGTACCGTTCGCATCACGTGAGCTGCCGATTGCACGCGGCTGGGGCACAGGCGGTCTGCAGCTGACGCTGTCTTTAGTCGGTAAAGAGGATACGCTGAAAGTTATTGACCAGGGCTCGGATGAATCAGTCAACGCGGTGAATATAAGAAATCTCGTGCAGAACACGACAGGCGTTGCCGAGACGATTCATACAGACGAGGCGACACTCATTCAATCAAGACACAGAATTCCTGAAGTACCGCTGAAGCCGTTCCAGATATTAGTGCTGCAGGTGCCGCAGCCGGAACCGTTAAGAGCGGTTGAAGTCAGCGAACGCAAAACAAAAATGCTCCACGGTGATAAAGAGTACAGCGGTGCGTTTATAAAATTATTCGAACAGATTATGAAATTCGGGCATATTACTGACGATGCGGATTATCCCGTGATGGTAAACGATCGTTACGTGATGGCACCGAGTCCGATTCCAAGGTTTGATAATCCGAAGATGAATTACAACGAAGGGCTGATTCTGTTGGGAGCCGGACGCGAGAAGAAAATTCACGCAGTGCCGCCTTACACGAAAGTTGAGTCGCTGGCATTTGAAGATTATCCATTTGAAGTTGAACAGTTCGACGATAAAGTGTGCCGTGAATCCGGCTTGTCAGGTGTTTATATGGATGAACTGCAGGATGAAAAAACAGGCGAGACTTATTATGTAACGAATGATACGAGCTACATGCTTGAGAAGCTGAATGAGGAGGCTGTACAACATGCCGGCAAATGATGATGTAGTTTTATCGATTAGAGATTTATCGAAACAATTTGGCAGCGGCTGCGAACACTGCCGGGACCAGTCTTTTGAACTGCAGAAAAACATGTGTCCACACTGCCATACAGTATTCGCAGTAAGAGATGCGTCATTTGATTTATATAAGGGAGAAATACTCGGCATTGTCGGAGAAAGCGGCAGCGGGAAAAGTACATTAATGAAAATGATGTACTTTGACCAGGATGCGACGTCAGGCAATTATATTCTGCCGGAAGACAGTACGGTGGAAGGCAACGTATTTGACGTGTCCAGCCAGAAGAAAAGACAAATCAGAAACGAACAGCTGGGTATGGTTTACCAGAATCCTATTCTCGGATTAAAGATGGATTTTTCATCGGTGACGAACATCGCAGAAAAACTTATTGCGAGCGGCAGCCGCAACGTCGGTCAGATGACGGACCGTGCCGATCATTTTTTAGAGAAGGTAAATATTTCTCTGGACCGTAAATACGAAGCACCGAAAAACTTCTCAGGCGGAATGCAGCAGCGTGTGCAGATCGCGAAGGCATTATCGAACTACCCGCCAATTTTATTATTGGACGAGGTAACAACAGGGCTCGATTTATCTGTACAGGCGGATGTGCTTGAACTGATAAAAGAAATTCAGCGCGATATGGGGGTCAGCATGATTGTCGTATCGCACGACCTGGCAATTATCCGCATGCTCTGCGACCGTACGATGGTGATGCTCGACGGGGAAGTTATCGAGCATGGCATTAC
>CANRKV010000055.1 GCA_947631305.1 uncultured Jeotgalicoccus sp. | reverse complement strand
TTCGATACGATTTTCCTCAACGATGACCGCCGGGATATTTTAAAAAATGCGATTGAAAAAGCCGATAAAATTGCGCGCGGCGAAGGTTTCCGCGGACTGTATATTCACGGTGAATTCGGTATCGGTAAATCTTATATACTCGGCTGTATTGCAAACGAGCTGAAAGAAAAATCAATTTCATCGATGATGATTTACGTGCCTGAAATACTGCGCGACTTAAAATCCGGTTTTAACGACGGCACGACGAACGAACGCTACGATGCAATCCGCAGCGCAGAAGTGCTGATTCTCGATGATCTCGGAGCAGAAGACGTCACTGCGTGGAGCAGGGACGAAGTCATTACGAGTATTTTAAACTACCGTATGGTCGAACAGTTGCCGACGTTTATCAGTTCAAACTTTGCAATTAACGAACTGAAAGGCCGTTACAGCTACACGAAAACGAACGGTAAAGAAGAAACGAAAGCACTCCGTATGATTGAAAGAATCCGTGCGTTGTGTGAAGAAGTTGAGCTTTCAGGCGACAATTTAAGAAACACATAGCTTGATTTTCATGGGTTCTTCGTGTACGATATAGCTATATTTCATTAATAATCCAAGGACAACACAATTTTTAAAATGTTTATCAAAGAGAGTGCATGACCTGCTGAGACATGCATATAAACCGCAAATTGTTACTGCCTGAACACGGATGCTTTCTTAATCGGAAGCCGGGTGGACCGTTATCTCCAACTGAGACACGGGACATTTCTGTGTAAATCAGGGTGGTACCGCGGTAAAAGTCGCCCCTATTTTCTTAATAGGGACGGCTTTTTTTATTTTTAAAAACTAAATTGGAAACTGAGAGGATGTTTAGCATGGTTGAAAAAATCGAAGTAAGATTCCCCGACGGGAACGTAAAAGAGTTTGATTTCGGTGTAACACCGGAAGAAATTGCCTTCTCAATCAGCCCCGGGCTGAAGAAAGCGTCACTTGCTGCTAAAGTGGACGGCGAATATTACGACTTAACTCGTCCGCTGGAAACTGACAGCGAAGTTGAATTAATTACGAATAAAAGTGAAGAGGGCATTGAAATTCTGCGCCACTCGACTGCGCACCTAATGGCACAGGCGCTGAAACGTCTTTACGGCAACGTTCATTTCGGTGTAGGTCCGGTCATTGAAGAAGGATTCTACTACGACTTTGACATCGAGGAAAACATCTCATCAGAAGATTTCCCTAAAATAGAAAAAGAAATGAAACGCATTGTCGATGAAAATATTGCGATTGAACGCAGAGTTTTATCACGCGACGAAGCGAAAGAATTGTTTGCAGATGATCCTTATAAACAGGAATTAATCGAAGCAATTCCAGCAGACGAGCAGGTTACAGTTTACTCACAGGGTGAATTTACTGACCTTTGCCGCGGTGTGCACGTACCGAGAACGGCGAAGATTAAAGTATTTAAACTGTTATCGACTGCCGGCGCATACTGGCGCGGTGATTCGGACAATAAAATGCTGCAGCGTATTTACGGTACAGCATTCTTCGATAAAAAAGAACTTGCTGCTTACATGACATTGTTAGAAGAGCGCCGCGAGCGTGACCACCGTAAGATCGGTAAAGAGATGAAGCTGTTTGAAAACAACCAGCTGATCGGTGCAGGTCTGCCGTTATGGCTGCCGAACGGTGCAACTATCCGCCGCGAAATCGAACGTTATATAGTAGATAAAGAAATTTCACTCGGCTATAACCACGTATATACACCGATTATGGCAAACTCAAATCTTTATAAAACAAGCGGTCACTGGGAACACTATCAGGACGACATGTTCCCGCCGATGGAAGTCGGCAACGAAGAATTAGTGCTTCGTCCGATGAACTGCCCGCACCACATGATGATTTATAAAAACGAACGCCACTCATACCGTGAACTGCCAATTCGTATCGCAGAACTCGGCATGATGCACCGCTACGAAGCGAGTGGTGCGGTAAGCGGACTGCAGCGCGTACGCGGCATGGTTTTAAACGATGCTCACGTATTCGTCCGCCCGGATCAGATTAAAGAAGAATTTATCCGTGTAGTGGAACTGATTCAGGAAGTGTACAAAGACTTTGGTCTTGATGACTATTCATTCCGTCTCAGCTACCGTGATCCGGAAGATAAAGAAAAATACTTCGACGACGATGAAATGTGGCAGCGCGCTGAAAGCATGCTGAAAGAAGCGGTTGATGAAATGGGTCTTCCATACGTTGAAGAAGAAGGCGAAGCAGCATTCTACGGACCGAAACTGGACGTACAGGTTAAAACTGCACTTGGCAAAGAGGAAACTTTATCGACTGTACAGCTCGACTTCCTGCTGCCTGAACGCTTTGACTTAACTTATATCGGCAAAGACGGCGATGAACACCGTCCGGTCGTTATTCACCGCGGCGTTGTGTCGACGATGGAACGTTTCGTTGCATTCCTAACTGAAGAATACAAAGGAAACTTCCCGTTATGGCTTGCACCGCAGCAGGTGGAAATTATTCCGGTTAACGTTGACCTGCACTACGACTATGCCCGTGAGATTCACGACGAAATGAAGAGTCAGGGAATTCGCGTGCATATTGACGACCGCAATGAGAAGATGGGTTATAAGATCCGTGAAGCTCAGATGAATAAAATCAAGTATCAGGTTGTAGTGGGCGATAAAGAAAAAGAAGAATCGCTCGTTAACGTCCGCAAGTACGGTGAAGAGAAGCAGGAGAGCTTTGACAAAGAAGAATTCCTCTATCAGTTAATCGATGAAATCAGACTGAAAAAATAAGTTTGACATAACTGATTTAGTACTGTATAGTATTAAGAGTTGAAACAAACGGACAAGTTGAAGCTCCCGCTTCACACCCGCAAATGATTTTTTGTGACCGGGTAAATTGGGAAATGCAGACGCAGTAACTATTGTGCCTGCAAATTCTAAGGCGGGTGCAGTAATGCATTCGCCTTTTTTTGTTCGTTAAATATTCTTGGAGGTGCTAAACATAGCTAAAGATCAGACATTGATCAATAATCGTATTCGCGCAAAAGAAGTTCGTTTAATCGGAGAAGATGGTTCACAGTTAGGTATTAAAGCAACGAGAGACGCAATTGAGATGGCAGAAACTGCTAACTTGGATGTTGTGCTTGTTGCACCAAACGCTAAACCGCCTGTTGCACGTATTATGGATTACGGTAAGTTCAAGTACGAGCAGCAGAAGAAAGACAAAGAAGCTCGTAAGAAACAAAAGGTTATTAACCTTAAAGAGATTCGTTTGTCACCGACAATCGAAGAGCATGACTTTAACACTAAGTTAGGCCATGCAAAGAAATTCCTTGCTAAAGAAGACAAGGTTAAAGTCTCTATTCGCTTTAAAGGCCGTGCAATTACGCACAAAGAAATCGGACGTAAAGTACTTGAGCGTTTCGCTGAAGCACTTAAAGAAGATGGCCAGATTGAACAGAGACCGAAGATGGAAGGACGTTCCATGTTCTTAATCGTAGCACCATTTGCAGAAAAAAAATAAAATTAATCGGAGGACTTTATCATGCCAAAAATGAAAACGCATAAAGGTTATGCTAAACGAGTTAAAAAAACTGGTACAGGCAAATTCAAACGCTCACAAGCGTTCACTAGCCACTTATTCGCTAACAAAACTACTAAACAAAAACGCCAATTAAGAGGATCAGCTTTAGTTCATAAATCAGATGCAAGAAGATTAGTTCACTTATTAGCTAGATCTGCTAAATAATATAAAAGGAGGAGTTAGAAATGGCTCGCGTAAAAAATGGATTAGTATCTCGTAAGAGACGTAAAAAAGTATTAAAACAAGCAAAAGGTTATTTTGGTGCTAAGAGCACTTTATATAGAACAGCTAAACAAGCTGTAATGAAATCAGGTCAGTACGCATACCGTGACCGTAAACAGAAGAAACGTGAATTCCGTAAATTATGGATCTCACGTATCAACGCTGCAGCACGTCAGCACGACATCAGCTACAGCCGTCTTATGAATGGTCTTAAAATCGCAGAAATCGATATCAACAGAAAAATGCTTTCTGAAATTGCTATCGCTGACGAAGCGGCTTTCGGTCAAATCGTAGAACAAGCTAAAAAAGCTTTAGCTAAATAAGTTTTTTTGAAAAGGGCACCCATGAAGTTGGGTGCTCTTTTTTTGTTATTTTATGGAAAGTAATTTAATTTATGCAGATAAAAAAGATAACTTGTACGATAAAAAAATAAATCGCCGATTTTCCGTATATATAGTATAAGAGCTATTTTATATTGAGGAGGAAGATCATGATTATGTTTGAAAGATTCGTCGGTTTGGAATTAGCATACTATCGTGCGTTGAAAAAACGTGCCTCGTTACCGAGGGAAGATGTGAAAAATTTGGCGGCCCAGGAAAAAGGCTATGCCGGTGAGTGCGTTTACGACCGGATATTTGATGAAGTGGGCCACGATTCCGTGTACGTGTTTCGGGATATATATTTGGGAATTGAGGGACGGGCTGCGCAGTACGATAGTTTGATTGTCAGCGATGACGGGATAGTCGTTAACGAAATTAAAAACTATTCCGGGAATTACCGGTATGAAAAAGGTACATGGTACATAGGGAAGTCGCCGGTATCAGATGATGCACTGTCGCAGCTCCGGCGCGCGATAGGGAAATTAGTGAAGCTCCGTTATCAGGTGCAGGGGAAATTTGATATTTCCGGAAAAATTGTTTTTCCGAATATCGAATTCCGGCTGCAGAGCAGTGACGATGATTTGTGGGAGAACGTTGTATTGCGGTCCGGCCTGCGTAGCTATCTTGGTCAATTCAAAAATATGTACGCAGGCCGGGTTGGCGAAGACATCGCCGAGCTGATCCGGAGTCACATCGTACCGAATACCTATTTCGATAAATACGCCGATTTTAGTGCGGTACGAAAAGGATTATACTGCAGCGAGTGCGGCGGATTTGAGCTGGAGAATCGGTATTTATATATGACTTGCCAGGATTGTAGCAAAACCGAGAAAAAGGAAACTCACGTGCTCAGAGCCATCAGTGATTATAAAGCGCTGTTTTTAAATGATAAATTAACAAAGCAGCGTTTTATGGAGTTTATCGACTATAAAGTCAGCGAGCGCACAGTATTTCGTATTTTCAATAAGTACTGCAATCAGATTACGAAAGGTAAATGGACATATTATGAATTTCGTTATCGTGATTTTGATGAAGCGTATCAGAATCATGAGTTATTAAATAGATATAAAGATAAAGTTTGAAATTGGGGTCAGGAAAAATATGCTCCTCTGCCCGTAACAGCGTTGCACAGGCAGACGAAATAGGCTCCTCTACCTGTAAAAAGGTCTCGCCGGCAAAGGAGGTCTGCTCGTCTTCCAGTAAAAGCTTCTTGCGGGCAAAGGAGATATGTTCCTCTTCCAGTAACAGCGTCTCACAGGCAGAGGAGCTGTTCAATAATCGTCTTACCCATTGCTCACCCTCCCGTTTATCGCTACAATATTCATAAAGGAGCGTGTGCACAATGATTCCTCAAGCAGAAATTATAATTATGGCGGCTGTAGGCGTCATATCAGTTTTATTGCCTTTTATATTTATGTTTATCCTCAGAAAAAAGTTTAAAATCAGGTGGCTGCCGTTCATTTTGGGTATCGGCGTATTTTTAGTTTTTGCATTAATCCTCGAACAGATTATGCATACTATCGTGTTGAGCCCGGAACCGGACGGCACAATCGCATTAATCTCGTCATCCCCGTGGCTGTATGTACTCTACGGAATTTTCGCCGCGGGTATTTTCGAGGAGACGGGAAGATTATTCGCATTCCTCATTACGAAAAAGCATTACCGTGATATCGACAGCGCGGTGTCGTATGGTATCGGGCACGGCGGTTTTGAGGCTGCCGCGGTCGTTGGTCTCGGTATGCTGAACGGAATTATTCTATCAATAATGATAAATTCCGGCTCTGACGCAATCAATGCACTTCCGATAGCTGCCGAAGATTTAGTCGTGAGTCAGCCTTGGTACATGTACTTAATCGCGATTATGGAAAGGATTATTGCGATGAGTCTGCATATCGCACTGTCGGTTATCGTCTTCTCGGCGGTAATGATCAAAGGAAAGTGGTGGCTGTACCCGCTGGCGATTCTTCTTCATGCGCTCGCGAACACGACGGCTGCGATGATGCAGGCGGGGCTGCTTACTAACGTTTATTTAATGTATGCAGGATTAATCGTGACGGCTGCAATTACAATCTTCATTGCGGTGAGACTGGTGAAAGATTACAGAACAAATATTTATTCGCTGTAGGATAAAAACCGGACACCCGGAAAGTCTGTTTTTACAGCAGCAATAATATACTGACAATTCAGCCTTATCCATTAAATGGATAAGGTTTTTTACATCCTCCTATCCTTTATGCCCCAACGGTTTGAGCTGATAATGTTGATATATCAATGTTGTAAGCGTTAACATATTTGTAAAAAAGCATAGACAACGATTGGTAAATAGACTATATTTGAGTGGTAATTTCTTATTATAGAAAGAAAACAAAGGGGAATCATTTTAATGGAGACAGTTGTAACGTTTTTTAACGACATCGTCTGGAGTGCGGCACTCGTCATACTTCTCGTTGTCACAGGATTGTACTTCTCAATTCGCATGAGATTGTTCCAGGTGCGATACATAGTCGACATGGTCCGCTTATTGTTTAAGGGCGGAAAATCAGAAGAAGGAATTTCCAGCTTCCAGGCAATTGCCGTATCACTGGCAGGACGTGTCGGAACAGGTAACATCGTTGGGGTGTCTACCGCAATCTTTATCGGGGGACCAGGCGCAGTATTCTGGATGTGGCTGATTGCGTTCCTTGGTGCAGGTAGTTCGTTTGTAGAGTCAACGCTTGCACAAATTTACAAACAGAAAGAAGACGGACAGTACCGTGGTGGACCGGCGTACTACATCGAAAAGGGGATCGGTGGAACGTTTGGTAAATACTACGCATTACTGTTTGCAGTAGTAACAATACTTGCATGCGGGGTTTTACTCCCGGGGATTCAATCAAACTCAATTTCAAGTGCAGCAACAAATGCATTTCCAATTGAATCATGGATGATTGGTGCGTTTATCGTAGTAATTCTTGCAGTAGTTATTTTCGGGGGAATTCGTTCGATTGCAAACGTTGCAACAGCAGCAGTGCCATTTATGGCAATTGCATACATCATCGTTGCAGTAATTATCGTAATTATGAATATTTCAGAAGTACCGGCTTTAATCAGCTTAATCTTCAGAAGTGCGTTCGGTCTTGAACAGCAGTTCGCAGGTACAGTCGGTGCAATGATTATGATCGGTGTTAAACGCGGATTGTACTCAAACGAAGCTGGTCAGGGTACCGGAGCTCACGCAGCAGGTGCTGCAGAAGTTTCTCACCCGGCTAAACAAGGTTTAGTTCAGGCATTCTCAGTATATATCGATACTTTATTCGTATGTACAGCAACAGCACTGATGATTTTAATGACAGGTATGTACAACGTGTCTGACGGCGACGGCGGACTCATTGTCGATAACGGTGTGTATCAGACTAACGTAGACGGTGAGAAAGATGTCAGCGGTACTGTAGTATTTACACAGGCTGGTATCGACAGTGCGTTCCACAACATGGATAGTTTCCAGGAAGGCTTTATCGGATTCGGTTCATACTTTATCGCATTCGCATTACTGTTCTTCTGTTATACGACCATGCTCGCGTATTACTATATAGCAGAGACGAACCTCGTCTATATGCTTAAAGGCAGAATGCCGTGGCTGAAAATTGTGCTTGGTCTCGCGCTGATTGCTTCTGCATTCTACGGTACAGTTTCAACAGCTGATGTTGCATGGCAGATGGGTGACCTCGGTGTAGGACTGATGGCGTGGATTAACGTTATCGCGATACTCATTCTGCAAAAACCGGCACTCAGAGCGTTCCGGGATTACGAACGTCAGTACAAACTGCAGAAGCAGGGCAAGATTGACGATATTGTTTATACTCCTGAACGTGAAGACTTTAAAGAGCATAACTTCTGGGTGGATGAATATCCAAGAAGAAATGAAGAAGGTTATGACTATCCGGATAGAAACTAATTACTATAAAGCACTCTCTTAACGAGGGTGCTTTCTTCTGCAGTATATTTATTTCGAAACCTGAAATACTTTATGGTAAAATTAAATTAACAACACTTTAAAAGGGGATTTTTAAATGGATAAACAACTTGAAATGTTAAAAGACTTAACAGATGTAAATGGAATTGCCGGATTTGAAAATGCAGTAAAACATAAAGTGAAAAATTATCTTGAACCGCTCAGCGATGAAATTATTGAAGATAACTTAGGCGGGGTATACGGTAAGAAAACTGCGAAAGACGGCAGCAAAACAATTCTTATCGCAGGTCACCTGGATGAAATCGGCTTTATGGTAACTGAAATTGACGATAACGGCTTCCTTAAATTTACGCCGGTCGGCGGCTGGTGGAACCAGGTAATGCTGTCTCAGCGCATGCATATTACAACAGGTGAAGGCAATGTGATTACGGGTATAATCGGTTCTAAGCCGCCGCATGTCCTGTCACCGGAAGAGCGTAAAAAACCTGTTGATATTAAAAATATGTTTATCGATATTGGTGTGGCTTCAAAAGAAGAAGCACTTGAAGCGGGCGTCATGCTCGGTGATATGGTAACACCTGCATCGGAATTTGAAGAGATGACAAACAAAAACTACCTGCTTGCAAAAGCATGGGATAACCGTTTTGGTGTTGGACTGTCAATCGATGTAATGAAGAATCTTGAAAAAGAAAATATTAATATTAACTTGGTAAGCGGTGCAACAGTGCAGGAGGAAGTTGGTCTTCGCGGTGCGAAAGTAGCGGCGAATAAAGTGAAGCCGGATCTTGCAATCGCCGTTGACGTTGGCCTCGGCATGGATACTCCGGGAATGAAATCTTCAAACGGCACAGGTGATCTTGGTAAAGGGCCGCTCGTAATTTTACTTGATGGTTCAAATATCGGACACGTGCCGTTCAGAAAACATATATTAGAAGTTGCCAAAGATAAAGATATCCCTGTACAATTACAAGTGATTCCTGGCGGAGGCACAGATGCAGGTTCATTCCACGTATCAAACGACGGCGTGCCATCGGTAGCAATCGGAGTACCGGTGCGCTACATGCACTCGAACGTGTCAATTATGCATAAGGAAGACTACAACAATGCGGTTAAGCTCGTAACGGAGGTAGTCAAATCATTAAA
>CANRKV010000054.1 GCA_947631305.1 uncultured Jeotgalicoccus sp. | reverse complement strand
ATGAAAGACGGCAGTGATGCAGTCGGCGACTGGGCAATCTTAAATGCACTCGTTAACACGGCTGCAGGCGGCTCATGGATCAGTGTGCACCACGGCGGCGGTGTTGGTATGGGTTACTCACTCCATGCCGGTATGGTTGTCGTAGCGGACGGTACTGACCGTGCGGCGAAGAGACTTGAACGTGTATTAACTTCAGATCCGGGTATGGGAGTAGCAAGACACGCAGATGCAGGATACGATATCGCAATTAACACTGCGAAAGAACGCGGTGTGAATATACCAATGCTAAAGGAGAATAAATAATGAATGATGTAATGATCACAAATATAAAGTCATTAATTTTACCGAAAAAAACCGAGGGGCCGTTAAAAGGCAAAGAGATGGACGAATTAAACATCGTCGACGATGCCATTATCGTTATTAAAGACGGCAAGGTCGTGTATGCCGGAGCGAAAACAGATGAGTATGAAGCAAAAGAGACAATCGATGCCGAAGGCAAAATTGTTTCCCCTGCTCTCGTTGAACCCCACACACACATCGTGCACGGCGGTTCACGCGAGCATGAAATGTCACTGAAACGCCAGGGTGTCGACTACTTAACGATACTTGAACAAGGTGGCGGTATTTTAAATACGGTTGAACAGACGCAGAAAGCATCGTTTGATGAACTATTAAATAAAGCATCAGTTAACATGACGCGTATGATTCAGCACGGTGTGTTAACTGTTGAAAGCAAAAGCGGTTACGGTCTCGACCGTGAGAACGAATTAAAACAGCTTAAAGTATCAAAAGCGCTGGAAGAAAAATTCCCGGTGCTTATGCGCCATACATTCTTAGGACCGCACGCAATTCCTAAAGAGAGAGAAGCTGAAGAGTTCTTACAGGAGATGACGGATTTACTTGATGAAGTAAAAGACTATGCGGATTTCGCTGATATCTTTACGGAAACAGGTGTATTCTCAGTCGACCAGTCGAGAAAGTATATGGAAGCGGCACGTGAAAAAGGCTTCCGCGTGAAAATTCATGCAGATGAAATTGACCCGCTCGGCGGACTTGAACTTGCGATTGAACAGGATGCAATCAGTGCAGATCATTTAGTTGCAGCAAGTGAAACAGGGAAGACGCAGCTGGCGGATTCAGATACAGTAGCAGTGCTTCTGCCCGGGACAACATTCTACCTTGGTAAAAATGAATTTGCAGATGCACGCGGCATGATCGACCAGGGCGGTGCAGTATCGCTTGCAACGGATTACAACCCGGGCAGCTGTGTAACTGACAACCTGCAGATGATTATGGCAATTGCGGCCTTAAAACTTAAAATGACACCGAACGAAATCTGGAACGCAGTGACGGTTAATGCCGCACATGCAATCGATGCAGACCGCGGAACGCTTAACGAAGGTGATGCAGCAAACATCGTCGTCTGGGATGCGCCGAACCACGAGTACATTCCGTACCACTACGGTGTAAACCACGCGTATAAAGTTATTGCCGACGGCAAACTGATTTTTGAACGTCCGGGTTTAACTTTATAAACTTGCCTTTTTAAGAACAGCGTTATAAAATAGCACCAAGTTAATATTTACTACTTTGAAAGAAGCAGTAACATATCGTCCGCTTAAGTAGAGAGGTCATGGCTGGTGAAAATGATCGCGGGATATGCGAATTTCTGTCTTTCGTTAAATAAAGTAGACGGTGAAAGCCGTTAAAATGTTAGAGATAGTATCAGTAAATGATGCTAATTAGGGTGGCAACGCGTAGACCACGTCCCTTTCACGGGGACGTGGTCTTTTAATTTTCCCTAAATTTAAGCATTAAATATAAAATTCCTGGAGGTATGCACATGTTAGACATTAAAGTACTGCGCAATGACACTGAAACGGTGAAGGAGAAAGTAGCAAAACGCGGACTGGAACCTGTGTTAATCGATGATATTTTACAATTGGATAAAGAAAGACGCGCGCTTATTGTTGAAACTGAAGAGCAAAAGAGCCGCCGCAACAAAGTATCACAGGAAATTGCTGTGAAGAAGAAAAACAAAGAAGACGCTGAAGACGTGATTAAAGAAATGCGCGACGTCGGTGAACGCATTAAAGAAATCGATGAAAGACTCAATACGATTCAAAGTGATTACCACGACAAGATGAGCCGTCTGCCGAACTTAATTCACGACGATGTGCCTGAAGGTAAAGACGACAGTGAAAATGTGGAAATCCGCCGTACCGGCGAACCCCGTTCATTTGACTATGAACCAAAAGCGCACTGGGACATATTGGAAGATCTCGAGCTTGCAGACTTCGACCGTGCTGCCAAAGTATCGGGTGCGCGCTTTGTGTATCATACAGGAGACGGTGCCCGCCTCGAGCGCGCACTGATGAACTTCATGCTCGATGTGCACAATAAGAATGGCTACCGTGAAATGATGACGCCGCAGATCGTGCGCGCTGAAGCGATGTACGCCACAGGCCAGCTGCCGAAATTCGGCGAAGACTTATTCAAAATTGAAGACGAGGAAATGTATACAATTCCAACGTCAGAAGTGACTTTAACGAATTTCCATAAAGACGAAACATTAAAAGCTGACCAGGTGCCGGTAAAATTCACTGCACAGACAGCATGCTTCAGAAGTGAAGCAGGTTCTGCCGGCAGAGATACACGCGGTCTAATCCGTCTGCACCAGTTCAACAAAGTTGAAATGGTCCGGCTCGAACGCCCTGAAGATTCATGGGCAGCGCTTGAAGAAATGACAGAGCACGCTGAGAATATTTTAAACTTACTCGATATTCCGCACCGTACAGTGCTGCTTTGCACAGGAGATATCGGCTTCGGTTCATCTAAAACATATGACGTTGAAGTATGGCTGCCAAGCTACGATAACTATAAAGAAATCAGTTCAATTTCTAATATGACAGATTTCCAGGCACGCCGCGGAAACATTAAATTTAAACGTGAAAAAGACTCAAAACCGGAATTACTGCACACGTTAAACGGAAGCGGTCTTGCTGTCGGAAGAACGATGGCTGCCCTTCTTGAAAATTACCAGAACGAAGACGGCTCAGTGACTATCCCTGAAGTGCTCCAGCCATATATGGGTGGTCAGGAGAAGCTCGAAAGGTTATAATATAAATACCGGATGCTCCTATTCAATATCAATAGGGGCATTCATTTTTAAAAGTATTAAAGAGGAGTGTAACATTGAATAAAAAAATACCAACGGGTACTCTTACCCTTACACTGCTCGCTGTTGTAGCTTATATTATGCTCACGGAGATCACCATAATTTTCGGTCCTGTCGTGATGCCATTTGCAATATACTTATTGTTAAAAATTAAGCAGCAGTCGACAGCAAACTACTGGATTTTATTCTTTAGTTTCCTTATCCCGGCCATGCTGTTTTTATCACCGCTCGCTACGGGCAGTTTTATAATTTTATACATCATTACCAGTATTCTTGCACATACGCTGAATAAAAAAATGTCGCAGGAACTGACACTGTTTTATACGACATTCGCAATCGGTTTAAGTACGATGGCAGCCGTTGTAGTCATGCAGATGCTTGGTTTCTTAAGACCTTTATCGGACATATACGCGTCATTCAGAGACTGGTACGCTGAACAGCTTAATACTGTCAGTGAATTAACACCTGACGTCATGGATGCAGATACAGTGCTCCAGTCGATGGATTTATACTTCCAGAATCTTCCAGCATTTTTAATAGTCGGCAGTTTTTTCCTTGCATTGTACATTATACTGATCGTCAGATTAATGCCGCAGGATAACACAGAAATGTGGAAGTACCGCAGTTTCGACAAATGGATTATGCCGAGAATACTGTTGTATTTATATATGCTGATATTCATAATTATGCTGTTCAGCGGCAACTGGGAAGAAAGTACAATCTCACTGTACAGCAATATCTCACTCATTCTGGAATGGGCACTCTTCATACACGGACTCGCGTTCCTGTATTACTTTATGCTCACGAAGAAATTAAACAAAGTCCTGGCGATTATAATTTTAATTCCGTTTGTGCTGTTCAGACCAATTACTGTCCTTATCGGACTGTTCGAAATGATCTTTAGAATTCGATTAATTATGGAATTGAGGAGGAAATAGCGATGTTTAAAGTTTTAGATAAAAAATTGATGCTCGTCCCATTTATTGTGCTGGCATTCCACATTTCTATACTTAGCATTGCTATTGTACTTAACCATACTGTCTTTGGCATTGTGAGCATTATTGTGAGCATTGTCATTCTGGCATTAGTCTACCTTTATTTGTACCGCTGGCTTGTTCTCAGTGAAAACAGGATTATTGAACTGTCAAAAGATATGGCAGGCGCAAGGCAGTACGTTATTGATGATCTCCCTCTCGGGGTTATTTTATTAAATGACGATGAAGAAATTTCATGGCTGAATAAATTTATGTCGGAAGAAATACCGGAAAACTTTCACCATGAACCAATCAACCGTGTATTCCCGAATATTATGACGACGCTGAAAGCGAATAATATTCAGAAGATGGATACGTCATACAACGAAAAAAACTACCGGATTCATTTTTATGAAGAAAATAACGCCCTGCTCTTAATCGATATTACGGACGAAAAGACGATGGAAAAACAGTTAGAAGATAAAGACCCGGTAATCGGAATTCTGTTCCTCGACAACTACGATGATATGACACAGAATATGACTGAAGCGCTGAAAAGCGACTTAAATAACAGTCTGACGAATACGATTAACGACTGGGCGACTGAACACAATATTTACCTGCGCCGCTTTTCAAATGACCGTTTTATGATGGTAATGTCAGCGAAAAGTTTAGCTGTTATTGAAAAAACCAAGTTTATACTGCTCGATCATATCCGTGAAAATTCAGCTGAACATGGTGCCCAGATTACTTTAAGCATGGGTATCGGTGAAGGGTCTGAGGACTTTATCGAAGTGGGAGAACTGGCGCAGTCGAGTCTAGATCTCGCTCTCGGCCGCGGCGGCGACCAGGTTGCGATTAAGACGATTAACGGCAGTGCGAGATTCTACGGCGGTAAAACCGACCCGATGGAAAAACGTACGCGTGTTAAAGCACGTGTTATGGCACACGCACTCAGGGATATTCTCCTTGAAGGTGACAACGTTATTATTATGGGGCATAAAAACCCTGATGTTGACTCGATTGGTTCATCGATCGGCGTTGCTAAAATCGCCAGCTCGAACGGCATTGAAGCGCATATTATTTTAAACGATGAAGATATCGACGATACGCTGTCCCGCTTAATGAAAGAAGTTGAGGCAAAGGAAGATCTTTACGAGACGTTTATCAGCAGCGAAGAAGCATGGGATAAAATGACGCCGAAGACAACGATTGTTATCGTGGATACACACCGTCCGTCGATGGTGCTGGATGAAGATCTTCTGAATAAGGCAACGCGTAAAGTGGTCATCGATCACCACAGACGTGCGGATGAAATGATTTCTAATCCTCTGCTTGTCTACATGGAACCTTATGCATCGAGCGCGAGTGAGCTTGTAGCGGAACTTCTGGAATACCAGAACAAACAGAACAAATTGTCCCGCATTGAAGCGACGATTATGCTGACGGGTATTATTGTCGACACTAGAAACTACACGCTCCGCACGGGCTCAAGAACGTTCGATGCAGCGAGTTACTTACGTTCTAACGGTGCCGATCCGGTGCTTGCACAGACGTTCTTAAAAGATGACATCGATACGTTTATCGCGCGCAGTGATTTAATTAAATCAGCGGAAATACGCGATACCGGCATTGCGATTGTTAAAGCGGATGAAACGATGACGTATCACCCTGTCACAGTTGCACAGGCTGCGGATCAGCTCTTACAGATTGAAGGTGTTCAGGCATCTTTCGTGATGGCATTAAGAGAAGATGAGACAATAGGAATTTCCGCCCGTTCGCTGGGCAAAGTGAATGTGCAGATTATTATGGAACAGCTGAACGGCGGCGGGCATTTAACAAATGCTGCGACGCGTATGGAAGGCAAATCCATCGATGAAGCTTATGCGGAATTAACAGAAGCAATCGATACATTTCTAAATAACAGGAGTGAAGAAGAATGAAAGTAATATTTTTAAAAGACGTTAAGAATAAAGGTAAACAAGGTGAAGTTAAAGAAGTAGCATCAGGCTATGCTCATAACTTCCTGTTCAAAAAAGGTCTGGCTGAAGAAGCTAATACTGTAAACTTGAAGAAACTGGACGCTCAAAAAGAGGAAGTCCGCCAGCAGGAAGCTGATGATCTTCAGGCAGCTAAAGATTTAAAAGCTGAACTTGAAGGTAAAGAAGTGGAAATTAAAACGAAGGCCGGCGAAGACGGCCGTCTGTTCGGTTCTGTAAGTTCTAAACAGGTCATCGAAGCATATCAGAAACAGCACGATATCAAACTTGATAAACGTAAACTGAACATGCCTGACACTTTCAAGAGCTTAGGTTATCACAAAGTATCAATTAAATTGCACAACGAAGTGGAAGCAGAGTTAAAAGTACACGTTGTTGAACAGTAATATTAATAACAGGAGGAATCGATAATGGAAATGAATCGCCAAATGCCGCATGATAATGATGCAGAACAATCGGTGCTTGGGGCAATCTTTATCGATTCCTCCATTTTTTTAAATGTCACTGAAATTATAGATCCGGAAGACTTTTACCGTCCGGAGCATCAGCAGATTTTCCGTGCGATGATGCTGCTGTCGGAACAAAATGCCGAGCTCGACGTCGTGACGATTACCGATAAGCTGCGCAGTATGGATGAGCTGAATAATACGGTGAATCCGCGTTATCTGGGTGAATTATCGAACGTTACACCGACGAGCCGCAACTGGCAGTTCTATGCGGATATTATTGCGCGCCAGTCGCTCCGCCGCAAACTTATCAGCGTGGCTGATGAAATTGCGAGCGACGGTTTCCAGAACGAAGTCGATATTAACGAGCTGCTCGCGGAGGCTGAATCGCGCATTATGGGTGTGTCTGAAGGACGCCGCAGCGACGGTTTCAAATCGATGAAAGAAGTCGTGCACGAAGTTTACGAACAAATCGAATCGCTCGCAGGAAATAATACGGGCATTACCGGTATTCCGACAGGCTACCGGGATCTCGACTTTATGACGTCGGGCTTCGGACGCAATGACTTAATTATTTTAGCCGCCCGCCCTTCCATGGGTAAAACGGCATTTGCTTTAAATATTGCAGGGCACGTCGGCACATCTCCGGATGGTTATACCGTTGCGGTATTCTCACTTGAGATGGGGGCTGACCAGCTGGTCAGCAGAATGATTTCCAGCCAGGGTATGATCGATGCGACAAAACTCCGTCAGGGGGCGCTCGACCACCAGGACTGGGATAACTTTACGACAGCAATCGGTACGCTTGCCAATTCGAAGATTTTTATCGATGACTCGGCAGGTATTCGTGTAAACGAAATCCGTGCGAAATGTCTGCGCTTAAAACAGGAACACGGACTCGACATGGTGATTATCGACTATCTGCAGCTTATACAAGGTTCAGGCAGCCGTCAGGGTGAAAACCGCCAGCAGGAAGTTTCCGAGATTTCCCGTATGCTGAAAGGACTTGCCCGTGAAATGCAGTGTCCGGTAATCGCACTGAGCCAGCTGTCACGTAGTGTTGAGACACGTCAGGACAAACGTCCGATGATGAGTGATCTGCGTGAATCAGGTTCGATCGAGCAGGATGCTGATATCGTTGCCTTCCTGTACCGCGATGACTATTACAACCGCGGCGACGGTGAAGATGAAGAAGAAGGCGCACAGAGTGTGCAGGATGAAATTGAGATTATTCTAGCTAAACACCGTAACGGTCCGACCGGGACTGTTAAATTAATCTTCAATAAATCCTACAGCAGCTTTTTTGACCAGGATACACGTGATTTTGACGATAATTATATACCGCCGGCATAGAAGTCCGAATGTTTTTCGAGAGTCCATTGAAAAACGTTCGGACTTTCGTTGATTTTTGTTGGAATTATTGGTAACATTGGTAACGGTAAAATTAATCAATCATTTGGGGGCAATCATATGTCTGGAACAGTAGTTGTTGGAACGCAATGGGGAGACGAAGGTAAAGGTAAAATTACGGACTTCCTCTCGGAAGATGCACACGTTATTGCACGATTTTCAGGTGGAAACAACGCAGGCCATACGATTCAATTTGGCGGAGAGACTTATAAACTTCACCTCGTACCATCAGGTATTTTCTACGAAGATAAACTTTCTTTAATCGGTAACGGAGTCGTAGTTGACCCATTATCTCTTATTAAAGAACTCGACGGACTGCTTGAACGCGGCATCGGCGTTGATAACTTACGAATTTCAAACCGTGCCCAGGTAATTCTGCCTTATCACATTACGCAGGATGTACTTGAAGAAGAAGCACGCGGCGACAATAAAATCGGTACGACTAAACGCGGTATCGGTCCATCGTACGTGGATAAAGTTCAGCGCATCGGTATCCGCATGGCTGACTTAATAGACGACGAAGTATTTAAACGCCGTTTAGAGGAAAACCTGAAACTGAAAAATCATATGCTTACAGCATTATACGATCACGAAGGATTCACTTTCGATGAAATCTACGCGCCGTATAAAGAAGCTGCAGAACGTTTAGCACCTTACGTATGCGATACTGCCAAACTGCTCGACGATGCTTTCACAGAAGGCAAGAACGTGCTGTTTGAAGGCGCACAGGGCGTTATGCTCGACGTTGACCACGGAACATACCCGTTCGTAACATCAAGCAACCCGGTAGCAGGAAACGTTACTGTCGGCTGCGGTGTTGGTCCATCACACGTTAAAAACGTTGTCGGTGTATGTAAAGCATATACATCACGCGTTGGAGACGGCCCATTCCCTACTGAACTATTTGACGAAGACGGTCACCATATCCGTGAAATCGGCCGTGAATACGGTACGACAACAGGACGCCCGCGCCGTATCGGCTGGTTCGACTCAGTTGTTGTCCGTCACTCAAGACGCGTCAGCGGTATTACAGATCTGTCACTGAACTCAATCGACGTAATGAGCGGACTTAAAACAGTTAAAATCTGTACAGCTTATGAACTCGACGGTGTTGAAATTACAGAATACCCTGCGACACTTGAAGACTTACAGCGCGCGAAACCAATCTACAAAGAAATGCCGGGCTGGTCAGAAGACATTACCGGTGTTAAGACATTGGAAGAACTTCCGGAAAACGCATATAACTATCTGCGTGAAATTGAGAAACTATGCGGTGTGAAAGCATCTATATTCTCAGTCGGCCCGGACAGAAACCAGACAAACTTACTGAAAAACTTCTGGAACGAGAAGTAATATTATTTTGGCGCCGGACATTTTTGATGTCCGGTGTTTTTTCTGGATAA
>CANRKV010000053.1 GCA_947631305.1 uncultured Jeotgalicoccus sp. | reverse complement strand
TGGGTTGCAGCAAGACGCAGCAGAAAATATAAAGCACAAAGAGAACAGGAAAAGAATAATAAGTAAGAAATAGAATTGGAACCGCACTGCCTATTAGAAGGGAGTGCGGTTTTTTGTATTGTGAGAAGGTGCTCCTCTGCCCGCAACAGCTTCTCACAGGCAGAGGAACGGTGCTCCTCTGCCGGCAACAGCTTCTCACAAGCAAAGGAACGGTGCTCCTCTGCTTGCAACAGCTTCTCACAGGCAGAGGAACGGTGCTCCTCTGCTTGCAACAGCTTCTCACAGGCAGAGGAAGACAACAATATACCTTGTAATCAACACAAAAAAAGCCGAATCCATCAGAAATGAATTCGGCTTCCTCAACTTATTTTTCTTTGGCTTTCTCTATAGCTTTATAGCCTACCATATTAATAATATCTTTCGGACTGGAGAAGGGTGGGGAATATCCGATTTCAATATTGATCAAATCGTATGCTGTGCCGCCGAGGCGTGTGTGTGCTGATAATACATCAATGCGTTTATCGACACCGCTGGTTCCGACGACTGCTGCTCTTAATATAATCCCGCTTTCTTTTGAAACATATACGCGCACATGTATCGGTGCTGCATCGTTCATATAGCCGGACTTATTTTTTTGTTTCTGATCGACAACAAAGTAGGGAATGTCCGCCACTTCTTTTTCAGATAAACCGAATATTGCAATATGATAGTCGAAAAATTTAACGATGTTTGTGCCGAGAAATCCTTCGTGTGTAATCGAATTATCTCCGGCAATCTGGTTGGCAATAATATGTGCAAGTCTGTGTGCCGGCCATGCCAGTGCTGCCTGCATTGTCAGTTCCGGTACATGCTGGTAATGTGTAACAGCCGCATCACCGAGTGCATATATATTATCGATATTCGTCTGGCCGTTTTTATTAATAGGAATGAGCCCATCGTTTAAAGTAACGTTTGATGAGTTTAAAAATACTGTATTCGGTGTAATACCGACGCCTGTAATAATAAGCGGTGCATCAATCGTTTCACCGTTTGTTAATACTGCTTTTTCACCTTCAACATAATCAATTTCCGTATTTAACTTCAGAGTAACACCATGCTCGGTCATCGCTTCATAGAGTACACCGTTCATATCCGCTTCGATGTTTTTATATATCTGTTCATCATGCTGCAGAATAGTAACCTGAATACCTTTCTGAGTTAAATTCTCGGTTACTTCTAGACCGATGTATCCGGAACCGACGAGCACTGCTTCTTTAATTTTATTATCTTCTATATATGACATTATATAGTCCAGATCTTCCAGTTTATGAAGAGAGAAGACCTGTTTTGAGTCGTTAACAGAAGACAGCTTTTTTGGTGAACCGCCCGGAGATAAAATAAGATAATCATATGAATCAGTAAATTCTTTATTATTTAACTTATCAAACACAGTGACAGTATTATCTTCAGAATTTACGGCAGTGACTTCATGTTCCGTCTTCACGAAGATATTTTTATCTTTGAATTTCTCTGGAGTCATATTGACGAGGCTGTCCCGTTTTTCGACTTCGCCGCCGATGTAATAGGGCATGCCGCATGATCCGTAGCTGACATCGCGGTAGCGTTCATAAATGACAATTTCGATATCGGGATTTAAACGGCGCAGCTGGGACGCAGCAGTGGCACCGCCTGCAACGCCCCCGACCACGATAACTTTAGTCATATATTATTTACCGTCTTTGAAATAAAATAATCCGATAGTGCCATCGCCTGTATGAGAACTGATTGTCGGGCCGATACTTGAGATGTTGATTGTTTCAAGTGCAGTTTTTTCAAGCAGCTGTTTCTTCAGGTCATTTGCAGCTTTTTCAGCATCAGCATGAACGATATGCCCTGAGGCACTTGCGCCTTCTTCATTAGCGATTTCGACCATGCGCTTAAATACTTTTTTCAGACCGCGGTGTTTTTCAAGCGGTACTAATTTTCCTTCTTCAACGTGCAGCAGCGGTTTAATATTTAACAGTCCGCCTAAGAATGCTGAACCTTTAGATAAACGTCCGCCTTCAGCCAGATAGTTTAAATCGTTTACGGTAAACAAATGTCTGACCTGTGAAATATCAGTTTCAACTTTTGAGATAATTGTATCTTTATCGTCACCGTCTGCTATGTAGCCTGCGACACGTTCAACAATCATACCCAGTCCGTAGCTGACAGCTGATGTGTCAATCAGTGTTATATCCGCATTCGGGTATTCCTCGTGTATCATATCCCGGGCAATCACTGCACTCTGGTAAGTTCCGGATAAAGCACTTGATAAACCGAGATAAATAATACTTGTATTCTGTTCAGCATACTTTTTAAAAATTTTGGCAAAACTCTCCGGGTTTGGCTGACTTGTCATTGGGCGTTTGCCGTCTTTAATTACCTGGATAACTTCATCGCTCGTAATTTCAATTTGATCAATATAGCTGCTGTCGTCTATCTGGATTGTTAAAGGCTGAACTTCAGCACCAAGCTCACGTGCTCTTTCCAATGAAAGGTCAGCACAGCTGTCGATTATAAGTTTCATAAATATATCCTCCTTATGGTTTCAGACGCAGGTCAAAAAATTCATTTAAGAAATGACCGATACCGTCATTATTATTGTTAGATTCAGTAACGTAATTTGATATTCCTTTAATGTCGTCAATAGCATTCTTCATCGCAACACCGTGTTCAACATACTGGAGCATTTCTGTATCGTTATCTTCATCACCAAATGCGATAGTGCGGCTCTGGGGAATATTTAAAAAATCTCTGGCATAGTCGACGCCGACAGCTTTATTGATTCCCTTTTTAATGATTTCAAGCACCGGATACGGTGCACCCCAGCGGCGCTGTTCAATGACTTCAGCAAAAAGTTCATCAAGCGTTTCGCGGATATGAGGCATTTCAGACTCTTCAGCCTGTACGAGTATACTGGTAACATCTTCGTTAATCGTATCGTATAAATTACCGACACTGATTTTAGGATCGCCCATTTTAAATGCATCGAACAGTACGCTGTCATGATAGTGTATATATATATTATCTTTAACTTCTGCAACGATATTTTTAATATTAAGTTCCGGTATTTTTCTCGCAATTGCTTTAGTAATATCAAGATCCAGCGTTTCATGTTTCATTTCGAAACTGAGGTCCGTTGGATGATGGACAAATGCACCGTTAAAGTTTACGACAGGTGTCGTCATTTTTAATTCTTTATAGTATGGAACACTTGCCCGGTAGGGACGGCCGGTAGAGATCATCAGTTCATGCCCTTGTTGTTTAAGTGTTGTAAGCACTTCTTTTGTGTACGGAGTAATTGTCTTTTCATCCGTCAGTAAAGTGCCGTCTAAATCTAAACAGATTAAATGCTTGTCCATATAAATCTCCCTTTATCTATGTTTAAATTAAAATGTTTCTACTTAATAATAGCATTTATATTTATTGAATGTATAATTTTTGTTATAGTTATGATATATACACTACAGTAAGGAGTGATTAGTTTGGATAAAGCAATGGAAGAGAGCATGTACGGTGCGTTGGAAAACGTTATTGACCCCGAACTTGGTATAGATATAGTGAACCTTGGTTTAGTTTACGGTGTAAACCTCGACGACGAAGGAAACGCAGGAGTAGAAATGACTTTAACATCGATGGGCTGCCCAATGGGGCCGCAAATCATGGGACAGGTAGAACATTCTCTGTTAGAACTGCCTGAAGTTAAAGATGTACAAATTGCAATCGTCTGGAACCCGCCATGGGATAAAGACAAAATGACCCGCTATGCGAAAATCGCATTAGGTGTCAGCTAAATTTACTTTAGCAGCGAAAAACCCGCGAAGAATTTTCTTCGCGGGTTTTTTTATGCCCAGATAAACTGGTAGAGTATTGAAAATGCACCAAGTGCAAAACAGTAATAGACAAAAATAATCAGATTGCCGCGTTCCATAACATTCTGCAGCCATTTAACTGCAAAGTACGTCGCAATAATCGTTACGATAAATGCAAGCAGATATGCAAGCCATAGAGTACCCATGTTTGGATCATTAACAATGTCTCCAACTGAAATCATTGCAGTACCGACAGATACTGGAATATATAACAGGAAAGCGAAACGCAGCGCATTTTTCTGACTTAATCCGACAGCAAGTGCACCGACAATTGAAGCGCCGCTGCGGCTGATGCCGGGTGTCAGTGCCATGCACTGGGCAATACCGACAATAATTGAATCTTTTACAGTAAGGTCACCGTCGCGTTTAACGCCGCGTTTATTTTTAATGAATAAAAGAGCAAGACCGGTAACAAGAAGCATAAGACCCACAAACCCAACGGAGATGTTCTCGCCGATAATGTCTTTTAATAATAAACCTGCAACACCGACCGGGATAGTAGCGATTATAAGACAAATTGTATATTTAAAATCGGTAACTGCATCGTTATCTCTTGCACCATTAAAAACAAATCTCCATAAATTCTGGATGATACTGATGATATCTTTTCTGTAGACTATCAGAATTGCAATGAGTGAAGCTGTGTTTAAAAATATTTCAAAAGACAGCCCCTGAGCTTCTATGCCGAAAAGCTCACGTGCGATTACAAGGTGACCGCTGGATGATACGGGAATTGGTTCAGTGATACCTTGAACTAATCCTAAAAATACATATTTAATAATTGTGATGATATCCAATTTTAAAATTCCTCCTTAAATACCCATCAATAAATATATGATAAATTGCTCAATATTGCTATTAATTACTTGATTTAAAGAAGAAAAAGCGTATAATTAAATTAAGGTCAAAAAAGGTCAAACATCTTTCAGACCTAAATTTTACTTAACTGAGGTGAAGTAAATTGGATATTAATAAAATGACTTTGAAAGTACAGAACATTATCGAACGCGCACAGCAGGAAGCGGTTGGGCTGAAACTGCAGTCCATTGAATTGGAAGCAGTATTAAAAGCTATGCTGACAGCAGATGAAAGCATGGCATCCGATATACTGACAAGGGCAAACATTAACGCTGAAGAAATCATTGAAGAATACGACAGAAAATTAAAAACCTATAATGCAGTAACCGGGGACAGCGTTGAATACGGCGTATATATGTCGAACGGTTTTTCGCGATTATACAATAATGCGGAAAAGAAAATGACAGAGATGGAAGATACATTTATCTCGCAGGAACACATACTGCTTGCTGCTCTTGAAGAGGACAGCATACTAAAAGAAGCAGTGGGTAATAAAGATGAAATTATTAAAGAAATTGTGAAAAAAATAAGAGGAGGAAATCATGTGACGACACAAAATCCTGAAAATCAATATGAAGTACTTGAAAAATATGGGCGAGACCTTGTCGAAGAAGTGAGAAACGGCAATGTTGACCCGGTTATCGGACGCGATGAAGAAATCCGTGATACGATTCGTATTTTAAGCCGTAAACGTAAAAATAACCCGGTCCTGATCGGAGAGCCGGGTGTTGGTAAAACAGCAATTGTCGAAGGACTCGCACAGCGTATCGTCCGTAAAGACGTGCCTGAAAGCCTGCTCGACAAAACAGTATTTGAACTCGATTTAACATCGCTCGTGGCGGGTGCAAAATACCGCGGAGAGTTTGAAGAAAGACTGAAAGCAGTATTAAAAGAAGTGAAGGACTCAGACGGCAGAATTATTCTCTTTATCGATGAAATTCATATGCTGGTCGGTGCCGGTAAAACAGACGGAGCGATGGATGCAGGAAATATGCTGAAGCCGATGCTGGCAAGAGGCGAGCTTCACTGTATCGGTGCAACAACGATTAATGAGTACCGTGAATATATCGAAAAAGACTCTGCACTGGAAAGACGTTTCCAAAAAGTTCAGGTGCCTGAGCCCGATGTTGAAGATACAATTTCAATTCTACGCGGATTGAAAGAACGCTATGAAGTCCACCACGGTGTAAGAATTACAGACCGCGCGCTCGTCGCAGCGGCAGAACTGTCAGACCGCTATATTACAGACCGCTTTTTACCGGATAAAGCGATTGACCTGATGGACCAGGCGAGTGCGACAATCCGTACTGAAATGGGTTCCAACCCGACTGAACTGGATCAGATTAACCGCCGTGTGATGCAGCTTGAAATTGAAGAGCAGGCACTTAAAGGCGAAAAAGATACAGTGTCGGCAAACCGTCTGACAGAACTGCAGACAGAGCTCGGTGATATTAAAGAAGAGCAGAAAACACTGCAGAACAAAGTGGAAAAAGAAAAAGAACAAATTAAGAGAGTTAACGACAAACGTGCCGAAGTTGATAAAGCACGTCAGGAGTTAGAAGAAGCGGAAAATAATTACGAGCTTGAACGTGCAGCCGAACTGCGCCACGGCAAACTGCCGCAGCTTGAAAAAGAGCTTAGTGAATACGAAGCGGCTATGGAAGAAGCATCCGCAGGGGAAGGCCGTATCATCAGAGAAGTTGTGACTGAAGATGAAATTGGCTTTATCGTCAGCCAGTGGACAGGCATTCCGGTCACTAAACTCGTCGAGACTGAAAAAGACAAACTGCTTAAACTGTCAGATATACTTCACGAACGTGTCGTCGGCCAGGATGAAGCGGTGGATCTCGTTGCTGACGCAGTAATCAGAGCACGCGCAGGGATTAAAGACCCGGACAGACCAATCGGGAGTTTCCTGTTTTTAGGACCGACAGGTGTCGGGAAAACAGAACTTGCGAAAGCGTTGGCTGCAACAATGTTCGATTCAGAAAAACATATGATCCGCATCGATATGAGTGAGTATATGGAGAAACATTCAGTTTCGAGATTAATCGGTGCACCGCCGGGATATGTCGGACACGAAGAGGGTGGACAGTTAACAGAAGCCGTTCGCCGTCAGCCGTATTCAGTTATCTTAATGGATGAAGTAGAAAAAGCGCACTCGGATGTGTTTAATATTTTACTTCAGCTGCTGGATGAAGGCCGTTTGACAGACTCCAAAGGACGCAGCGTCAACTTTAAAAATACAATTATAATTATGACATCAAACATTGGTTCTCAGCATCTCCTGGACACAGTAGTTGTCGACGGTGAGCTGAATGATGAAACAAGAGATATAGTAATGAGCGAAGTACATCAGTACTTTAAGCCTGAAATTATTAACCGTATGGATGATATCGTTATGTTCAGCCCGTTAACACAGAAAAATATGGGCGCAATCGTCGAACGTCTGCTGTTAGATTTATACAGACGTCTCGAATCACAGCATATGTCGCTTGAAGTCACAGAAAATGTTAAGAACTGGGTCGCAGAAAGTGCATACGAACCGCAATTCGGTGCGCGTCCGCTGAAACGTTTCATTCAAAAACATATCGAAACACCGCTGGCAAGAAAACTCATTGCAGCAGATATGACGGAAGGACTGCATATTAAAGCAGACTATGTCGATGATGAACTGGTATTTGAAATAGAATAGTATAGTGATGTGATGTAAAAAGACACCCGAAACTTTTGTTTCGGGTGTCTTTTTATGGTTTTTTTGACTGTTTGTGTGCGGGACTGACGTGACGGGATCTCATGTGTATCCCAATGCTTCGGGACTGGCGTGACCGGGTTTCATGTGTATCCCAACGGTTCAGGACTGACGTGACCGGGTTTCATGTGTATCCCAACGCTTCGGGATTGGCGTGACGGGATCTCATGTGTATCCCAACGCTTCGGGATTGGCGTGACCGAGTTTCATGTGTATCCCAACGGTTCGGGATTGGCGTGACCGAGTTTCATGTGTATCCCAACGCTTCGGGACTGGCGTGATCAAGTCTCATATGTATCTGAGTAAATAACCAATTTACTATAGAAAATTACAAGCATAAAATTCAAATATACCTTATTTTTCTGATTAAATATATGCAAATCATAAAATATGGCAATACATATATTTACAAAAGTATGGGAGTTTGTGTAATAAGTTAACCAGTTTTGCGGAAATTGATTAGACATGACTTTTTTAAAAGGAAAACACGGTTTTCACGTATATATAGGGTAAGAAGACTTTTTTATAGGAGGGAAAATATAATGTTTTTAAATTACCGTGAAAAACCTTTTGCCTTATTTTATTATGTCGCTATTTCAGTACGCAGAGAACTTACGAGAAATGAGAAGTTCCAAATGGAAAATTTAATTAAAGGGTTCGAAGGTGAGTGTTTGTACGATGAAATATTAAATACTGTTGGTCATGAAAATTTATATGTGCTAAGAGATCTTTATCTGAATATAAATAACTCGGTAATCCAGTATGACAGTATTATAGTGATGAATAATCGAATAGTCGTGAATGAGGTGAAAAATTTAAATGGGGATTACCGATATGAGAATAACGGCTGGTATAAAAATAACAAACAAATGGAAAGTGACCCATTTATACAGCTAAGCAGGGGGAAGAGCAGATTAATTAATTTACGACAGAAAAGTCCTTGGGATTTTGAAGTAGATGGAAATATTATTTTTACAAATGATGATTTCAGTTTTGTTTCTGATAATGAAGGTATGCAGAGTCAGGCAGTGATGAGAAGTCGTTTGAAAAAATATTTTAGAAGTTTTAAGCAAGAAGCAGTAGGAAATAATGCTAAAGAAGTAGTTCAGTTGATAAAAAGCGCTATAGTAGACAATCCTAAACTTCCGGAACCGGTTGATATTACCCAGTTAAAACGCGGATTGTATTGCGGAAATTGTATCAGTTATAATTTGTTTAAAGGGCAATTTCAGTTTGTATGTGAAGATTGCGGGAGTATTGAAAGTTACGAAACTCATTTATTAAGAGCAATGTTTGATTACAAATATCTATTTCCGAATCAACTCATGACGCGACACTCATTATTACATTTACTTAACTATGAAATTAATAAAAATACTGTTTTTTATGCATTGAAAAAGCATTGTCATATACTAAAGAATGGAAATCAGACCTCCTATACTTTAAAATACAGCAACTTTGATAAGGAATTAGTGAAAATAAGAAATACTCAAAGGTATAAGGATAAAATTATTAATATTTAGTAGCGGGACTGGCGTGAGCGGATTTCATGTGTATCCCGTCGCTTCGGGACTGGCGTGACGGGGTCTCATGTGTATCCCAACGCCGCGGGACTGGCATGACGGAGTCTCATGTGTATCCCGACGGTTTGGGACTGGCGTGACGGGAATTCATGTGTATCCCAACGGTTCGGGATTGGCGTGACGGGGTCTCATGTGTATCCCAACGCCGCGGGACTGGCATGACGGAGTCTCATGTGTATCCCGACGGTTTGGGACTGGCGTGACGGGATCTCATGTGTATCCCAACGCTTCGGGATTGGCGTGACCGGATTTCATGTGTATCCGAACGTTTCGGGACTAGCGTGACGGGGTCTCATGTGTATCCCAACGCCGCGGGACTGGCGTGAGCGGATTTCATATGTATCCCAACGTAACAGGACTGGTGTGAATAAGCATCAAAAGTATCCCAAACAAATAAAGACCAATTCTCAAGAAT
>CANRKV010000052.1 GCA_947631305.1 uncultured Jeotgalicoccus sp. | reverse complement strand
CGGTAAGCCTTCCTGTTCAGTTTTTCCCGCTGATTGACACCGAATCGGTGCTGTTCATCGGTAATTATAAATGACAGACGGTCGAACACAACGTCGTCCTCGATCAATGAATGCGTTCCGACGAGGAGATCGATTTCACCTGAAGCGAGCCTTGCGAGTATTTCACGTTTCTCGGCAGGTTTCGTCGTCCCTGTCAATTTAGCAATCGTCAATTTGTCGCCGTATGTATCTTTAAAGCTTTCGTAGTGCTGATTCGCGAGCACTTCTGTCGGCACCATTACGGCACTCTGCTCACCGATTGTTTTTACCGCATATACACAAATCCCGGCGACTATCGTCTTACCGCTTCCGACATCTCCCTGGAGAAGCCGGTGCATCGATATATTCTGCTTAAAGTCACGGCAAATATCATTGACACTTTTTTTCTGGTCACCTGTTAATTCAAACGGCAATGTTTCGATAAATTCTCTCAGCTCATCGATTTTATAATCGACTATAAATCTTTCGTTTCTGACGCGTTCTTTTTGACGGCGTTCCATAATTTTAAGCTGGTAATGATACAGCTCATAAAATTTAATCGTCCGCCGGGCCGCAGCCACGGTTTCGTGGCTGTCCGGGAAGTGGAGCGCATACAGCGCATCCCGTACCGGCATCAGTTTGTATTTCGCCTTTAAATCATCCGGCAGATCGACGTTAAACGTAGCTGATTCAAATGCCGAGCGGACAATTTTCTGGAAAGTTTTCGCCTGCATCACACCGCCGAGGGGATATTTCACCTGGTAGCCGCCGCCTGCTTCAAAAATTAATTTCGTGCCGTTAATTTCAAGCTTATTACGGTTAAATTTACCGTACAGCCTCGCAAATTCACCATTTATAATTTTGCTCTTTAAATACGGCTGATTAAAAAATGTGATTTTTACGTAAATACCGTCGACATCCATAAAGAATGTCAGACGGCTTTTACCTTTACGGAAAAAAGCAACCTGAGGTTCTGTTTTAACTGTACCTTCAATAGTCAGGTTTGCACCATCTTCTGCTTCATTAAGATTAACGACACTGTGATCTATGTAACCCGCTGGCAAGCAGAAGAGCACATCGTTCATGCCCGTCATTTCGAGACCGAACAATTTCTCCGCCACCTTGTCGCCGACGCCTTTTAATTCTTTAATACTTCTATCAGGACTTTGAACGACATGAATGCCGCTCATTATTTCGCACCGAAAAGTTCAGCTTTCAAGCGTTCTCCCGTCGGAGTTGCAGCAAGTCCGCCGCGTCCTGTTTCACGTAATGCCGATGGCATTGTTAAACCGATCTTGTACATTGCTTCAATAACTTCGTCAGCAGGAATACGTGATTCAATGCCGGCTAAAGCCATATCCGCTGCAGTCAGAGCGTTTGTTGCGCCTGCTGCATTACGTTTAACACATGGTACTTCTACGAGTCCTGCGACAGGGTCGCACACCAGACCCAGCATATTCTTCATTGCAATCGCGAATGCATGCGCACTCATGTCAGGCGTGCCGCCTGCGAGTTCAACGAGTGCGGCTGCCGCCATTGCACTGGCACTGCCGATTTCTGCCTGGCAGCCGCCTGCAGCACCTGAGATGCTTGCGTTATTCGCAACGACAAAGCCGAATGCTCCCGATGTAAACAGGAAGCGTATTTTCTGTTCTTCTGTAATCGTCGGATCTTTTTTAACCATCGCAAATAATACACCCGGCACAACGCCTGCAGAGCCTGCTGTCGGTGTCGCACATATTTTGCCCATCGCTGCGTTTACTTCGTTCGTGCTGACTGCATATGCAATCGCCATAAGGTTAAGATCACCGCTCAATCCCTTGCCCGAGTCGATATACTTCTGCATCTTCACTGCATCCATACCCGTCAGACCGGTCGTTGAATTTACACCTGCAATACCTTCTGTGACAGCACCTTCCATCGTCGTTAAGTTAGTTTTCATTAAGTTATATATATCGAGATAACTGTGTCCCGTCGCTTCCATTTCCTGTCTGATCATTACTTCCGACAAAGAAATCCCTTCTGACAGTGCACGTTCTGTTAATTGATTTATACTGTTAAACATGAATTATCCTCCTGTCATTTCAATTACGCGGTCGACACCTTTAACCGCTCTTATTTCGTCTAATGCTCCCGGTAAAATTGTATCATCAAGTTCAACGGTCATTAAAGCAACCTGTCCCTTTTCTTTACGGGACACGCTCATCTGTGAAATGTTCAGCTTTTCATCACCGAGTTTTGTCGTTACACGTGCAATCGTTCCGAATTCATCTTTATGGAACACGAGCAGCGCATGATAGTTGCCTGAAAGATTAATGTTGTAGCCGTTAATACTCACGAGCTCTATCTTCCCGCCGCCGATCGACACACCTTCGATGACGAGCTCTTCTTCGTCTTTATATAAATGCAGCACCGCTGTATTCGGGTGCGAGCGTTCTTCATTCATTTCGATAAAGCTGTACGTTAAGTTATTGTTTTCCGCTTCTTTTTTAGCGTTGATAATTCTTTCGTCGTCGGTGTCATAGCCGAGAATTCCGCCGAGGAGTGCAACGTCTGTCGCGTGTCCCTGATACGTATCACGGAACGAGCCGTACAGATAGATGTCCACCTTGTCCGGCTGACCGCCGAACAGATTTCTTGCGAGGAGTCCGATTCGTGCTGCTCCTGCTGTATGTGATGATGACGGTCCCACCATTACTGGACCGATTATATCAAAAACGCTTTTAAACTTCATATATATCCCCCTCCTAAAGTGCAAAAAGCCACATCGGAAAAACCGATGTGGCTGATATTGCTATTCTACAGATATTAAATAGCTGTAGACTGGCTGTGCACCATTATGAATTTCAAATTCAACATCCTCATGCGTGCCTTCAATATCTTCAACTACTGATTCAACTTCTTCTTCAGTTCCGTTTTCACCGATCAGTATTGTGATGATTTCAGTATCTTCGTTAATCATTTTACTGATAAGCGTGTGAAGGGCGTCCTTCTTAGAATCGTTGGCAGTAATAATCTTACCTTCGGCAATACCCATATGCTGGTCTTTTTTAATGTCCACACCATCTATTTTAGTGTCTCTGACTGAATAAGTCACCTGTCCTGTTTGAACATGTTCAAGTGACTCGCTCATTGCAGCTTTGTTATCTTCAAGCGGTACTTCCGGATTAAAGCTGAGCATGCTTGCAAGTCCTTCCGGGATCGATGTCGACGGGACAACAATTGCCGGAATTTCAAGTACTTCCACTGCTTGTTCAGCTGCCATGATTATATTTTTATTGTTCGGCAGAATAATGACCTGTTTAACATCTTCGTCTTTAATAACGTTAACGATATCTTCCGTTGCCGGGTTCATCGTCTGTCCGCCGTTAATAACGTGTGTCACACCAATGCTCTTAAACAGTTCATTGATGCCGTCACCTGAAGAAACAGTAATAATTGCTGTTTCGTAAGACTGTTTTTCAGCAGCATTATTCTTCTCGCCGTGAACAGTTCTGAATTGTTCGCGCATGTTTTCGACTTTCATCTTAATGAGTTCACCGTAAGTTGCAGCATAAGTGAATGCTTCTCCCGGTTTCTCAGTGTGCACGTGTACTTTGACAATTTCATCGTCATTGATTACGAGCAGTGAGTCACCGAATTCACTCATTTCATTACGGAACTCATCTTCGTTAAACTGGCGTTTATCATCTTCAAAACGCACCATGAACTCGGTACAGTAGCCATGCTCAATGTCGTCAACGCTCATAAAGTCATTAAAGTCGTTATCGTGGTCGTGTCCGTCGTCAGCGAATGACTCACCTGCCTGCGCAGGATCTTCCGGGATTTCTTCGCCTGTAAGCGCGCTTAAGAAACCTTCGTAAACATATACAAGTCCCTGGCCGCCTGAATCGACAACGCCGACTTCTTTCAGTACAGGAAGCAGGTCCGGTGTGCGTTTAAGTGAAGCTTTAGCTTCTTCAAGCGTCGCAGTGATCAGTTCGACCATCGATACGTCAGTTCCATTAAACTCTTCCGCTTTTTTTCCTGCGTCTTTTGCGACAGTTAAAATTGTACCTTCAACTGGTTTCATTACTGCTTTATATGCAGTATTCACACCTTGTTTTAACGCTTCGATAAAGTCATCTGCATCGATTTCTTCTTTTGCTTCGATCGCTTTAGAGAATCCTCTAAATAATTGCGAAAGAATAACACCTGAGTTACCGCGTGCACCCATCAGAAGGCCTTTAGAGAAATGTTTCCCTACGTTTCCAATATGAGTGTCATCAAGCGGTTCAACTTCAGCTGCCCCTGAAGACATCGAAAGATTCATATTTGTGCCCGTATCACCGTCAGGAACGGGGAAAACGTTTAATGAATCTACATAATCAGCATTTTTTTTCAGGTTACGCGCCCCGCTCAAAATCATCCGGCGGAACATCAAGCCATCTATCTTATCCATTGTATTGTAAATCCTCCCCAACTATTCGTCTCCGCCGATAATGCGTACACCTTGTACGTGTATATTTACAGCTTCAATACTTAAGCCTAATGTTTTTTCAAGTTTATATTTTACTGTTGATTGTACGTTTGCTGCCACTTCTGAAATTTTCACTCCGTACCCGACGATAATATATAATTCAATCGTCAGTTTGCCTTCATTGTGCTCGACAATTACGCCGCGTGAATAATTTTCTTTACCAAGTAATTCCGCAAATCCATCACGGACCTGGTTTTTAGAAGCCATACCGACTACGCCGTATGATTCGACGACGGTACCGCCAGCAATGTTTGCTATTACGTCTGTAGAAATCTCAATTTTACCTAATTCATTTTCAATTTCCAGCGCCATTTATTTCGCCTCCTAATACATCATTTAATTATAAGCAAATCCCCGGTGGAAATACAAGTGTTATTATCGTATTTCCCGGGCTGCAAAGTTAATTTTTCGTTTGTTTGTTATCGATAATATTATATCATACTGCATTTTGCTTAAACACTCATAATGTGAACCCTGATAAATTCCGCAGGCGGTAAAAGTATACTAAAACTCTTCATTTACATCACAGTTATAAAAAAACACGCCCGGCTCCAGAGGAACAGTGCGTGTTTTATCGTAATAATTTTATTCTTCCTCTGCTTCTTCTTCCGGCTGAGCCTGCGGCAGGTCTACAATAACACCTTCGCCGCCGATTGAGATTGGCTGTGTACCGTTCCATTTCTCAATTAACTGCTGCATCAGTACTTCTTCGCTCAGTGATTCCTGAACAACTCTGTTGGCCTCGGCTTCACCTTCTGCTTCAATACGTTTACGTTCAGCTTCTTCAGTCGCAATCAGCTTATCTGTTTTCTTACGCTCCAGCTCCTGTGTTGCCTTAACACGGTCATCGATCGCTTTTTGAGTTTCAGCATCCGGCTGAGGTGCACTCAGCATAATATCCTCAATAATAATGCCGTCTTTTTCAAGATCTGCTTTCGCGATTTCAATCGTTTCCAGTTTAATATCTCCGATACGTTCACCGAATGCTTCTATTACAGTGTAGTCGGAAACCGTTTGACGCAGTGCATCATTAATACGTGTTTTTATGTAACCCTCTTCCAGGTCTTCGATAGTAACGTTGCCGAATTTTTTGTAGACTGCCGATGCTTTTTCACTGTCTACATGGTAGTTAAGTGAAACCGGCATGTTGATCGTTTTACCATCAATCGTTGCGACTGCAAGTGATTCGTAGTTTTTATTCTGTGTACGAACCGGATATTCAATCACACGTTCTGTCGGATAAACAAGATGCCATCCCTGACCGAGTACTTCATCCTGCACCCCGCCGTTAATGCTGTAAATAACACCTACATGTCCGTTTTCCACTTTTGAAATCATTAAAATTAAACCGACGATTAAACCTGCAAGGACGATTGCCCCGACACCTATTGCTGCGTATAATTTCTTCATTTTTTCTGCTCCATTTCCATCTTAAGTTGTTCGAGTTCTTTTAATTCTTGTTCAAGCATTTCAGCTTCTACAGTATGACCGAACTTTTTCATATGCGCATCATACGTAATGTTTTTGCGTTTAATTTCATGCTTAAGCTTTTTTATCTCATCATATTCACCGTACTTATGTCCGAGCGTACCGAGCTCATGCCGGAATATATAAGCGAGTGCTATAATTAAAATAACAAGCATAATTCCCGCAAACAGCAGTAATTTAAACATTTACCGTTCCTCCTTTTGGCATTTTAAACGATTTCACTATGTATTTCATTTTTCTCGACCAGACTATCGTACCATGTAGAATACGTGCGTAAATGATTATTTTTTTCATTTACTGATGATGGAGTTTATCTCATAGTTTGTAAAATAACCATACCTGCCTGAAAATCTATACTTTTAAGCATTCTGAAACCGCTGATTTCGCACGAAATATATAGACAATAAGAGTGAATTAATGTATCATATTGGAGTATGCATAAAGAACAGATGAACATGATTATGTAAATTAAATTAAAGGAGTGGGATAAAAGGTGAAAGAATGTTATGTAACAGGACGCAGATCTAGATCTGGTAACAACCGTTCTCACGCGCTTAACTCAAGCAAAAGAACTTTTGGAGCTAACCTTCAAAAAGTTAGAATTTTGGTTGACGGCAAACCTAAAAAAGTTTGGGTTTCTGCTCGCGCGCTAAAATCAGGTAAAGTTGAACGTGTTTAATACTTCAATTTAAAAACTGGTATCACTTACAAAAGTGGTACCAGTTTTTTTATTTTGTTCTTGAAGTCATGAATGATAACAACCGGTCATACGACTGCAGACGCACAAAACCCCCGCCTGAAAAAATCAGACGGGGGTTCACAAGCTAAAAGAATGACAGTAGCCAGACGATAAACATCCCGACGAATATTGCGGGTATCATGTTACCGACACGCATATGTGTCACGTTCAGCATATTCAGTCCGATAGCAAGAAGGATTACTCCGCCTGTCGCACTGACCTGGTCGACCATCATGTCGAGTATGTCTCCTGGTATAAAGTTCGCAATCTGACGCGCACTGATAATAATTGCTGCGATGTACAGGAATGTCGGGATACTGGACAGTATGACGCCCCGCCCGTAGGCAGTTGTCATCACGAGTGCGATAAAGAAGTCCATCGTTGCTTTCGTGTACAGTACATCGTTGCTGCCCTGCAGCCCGGCATCCAGACCGCCGACTATTCCCATTGCCCCGACGATAAAGATCAGCATCCCGGAAATCAGTCCCTGGGAGATGTTACCGCCGTGTTTGTCACCAAGACGGACTTCCATTAAGTGCCCGAAACGGTTGAGCAGTTCTTCGAGTTTAACTACTTCCCCGATGACTACCCCGATGATGAGTGATATAAGCGTCGTTAGAATATCGGTTGCCCCGACGACCATCTGAATTCCCATCGTAATAATAAATAATCCCTGTATTTTCATAATCGCGTCTTTAATATGCTCTGGAATAAAAGTAAATACCATTCCAAGCGCGCCGCCGATAATAATCGCTAACGAGTTAGCGAGAGCACCTGCAAATATCATTCACTCACCTCTAATCTGTTGATTTAATCATTAATATATCTTTATCAGTATTAATTACAACGTTTTTTTCTTTAAATTCATTACTTACAGTTAATGTTTTCCCGATACTTACGTATGTATCCTCTAAATCATATTTGAAACCTTCCAGAGTCAGGAGCGTGTCATCATACAGAGGGATAAATGATACATACTTTTTGTCATAATCTGCCTGAAGTATATACTCGCCTTCTGTCAGCAGAATAATTTCATTTGTTTCATTTAACAGCCGGATATCAATATCACGCAGTTCTTCGTGCGCCAGCAGCTGAATATTCATCAGTTCATGATCTTTTCTGCCGTCCAGAGCACCGTATACATCAATCGCTGTGTAGCCGAGTTCAGCCAATGACAAGAGTGCAAGTTCACTGTCAGTAAAATTTTTAGCACTCGGAACAATATTGAGTGACAGGTTTTTTTTGAATAATTTTAAATCAGCTTCGGTCACACTGTCAAAATCACCGTATGCTTTCTCAACAGGAATATCCGCGTCAAGCAGTCCTTTAACTCCTGCATCGACACCTGCCCACGGTGCATCATTTTGCATTGTGAACGGAATATCCCGGAGCAGCACGTTAATGCGTTTCATATAATCATTCCTTTAAGGCGCTGATAACAGCAGCTTTATCGTCTGCTTTAAATAAGTAGGAACCGCTGACAAGCAGGTTCGCACCATGTGCTTTGACGATTTCAGCTGTTTTATCATTAATGCCGCCGTCGACTTCAATATCAAATTTATTCGTTAAGTTCTCTCTGATTTTAACAAGTTCATCGAGTTTATCAACACATGAATCGATAAAACTCTGACCGCCGAAGCCCGGGTTCACTGTCATGATTAACACAAAGTCAACGTCATGCAGCAGATGACGGACTGCTTCAACAGATGTTTGAGGATTCAGTGCGATACCTGCTTTCATACCTTTACTTTTAATCAGCTGAACAGCACGGTGCGCATGCGGCGTTGCTTCAATATGAAACGACAGCATTTCGACACCCATATTTTTAAAATCATCGACAAACTGTGTCGGGTCGTATGTCATTAAATGAACATCAAGAGGAATCGATGCTTCTTTAGCAATCGCTTCACATACAGGAATACCGTAGGAAATATTCGGCACGAACTGGCCGTCCATTATATCCAAATGAAAAATATCCGCCCCCGCTGCTTCCATTTCTTTAATATCGGCACCAAGTTTTGAAAAATCACCTGCGAGTAATGATGGTAATACTTTAACCATATCTAATACCTCTCTTTTCTGTTATCAATTTCATTATAAATTTTTACATAGCTGTTGTATCTCGTCTCTGCAAGCTCTCCGGATTCAACCGCTGCTTTCACGCCGCACTTCGGTTCGTTAATATGCAGACATTCTCTGAATTTGCAGCTGTACTGATTAAAATCAATAAAACAGAATTTAATATTGTACTTATCGATATTTAGAAAATCAATCGTTGCAAAGCCCGGAGTATCAGCGATAAAACCGCCGTCGATACTAATTAATTCAACGTGGCGCGTCGTATGTTTCCCGCGGTTCAGCGCATTTGAAATCTCATCTGTTTTTAAGTTCAGATGCGGCAGCAATGTGTTTAACAGCGTTGACTTCCCTGCGCCTGACTGTCCGGCAAGTACACTGAGCTTGCCATTAAAAACGTATTTCAAATCTTCGTTAATATGTTCTTTATCGGTAAAATGCACTTCGTAAGTCGATGCATATGTGAATTTAATTTTTTCTATAAGCGCTTCATCGTCACTCAGATCATTTTTCGTTACGATAATGACCGGGTTAATATCATTTGCTTCACTGTAGGCAATAAAACGGTCCAGCAGATAAAAACTGAAATCTGGAGATTTTAAACTCGTCGTTAACAGCAGCTGGTCAATATTTGCGACCGGCGGTCTGCTGAGCGAGTTTTTACGCGGCAGGATTGCTGTAATATAGCCTTCATCAACGTTTTCTATTTGGAATTCAACATAGTCGCCGACGAGCGGGCTTTCTTCAGTTTTTCTGAAGCGGCCGCGTGCACGTGTCTCGTACACTTC
>CANRKV010000051.1 GCA_947631305.1 uncultured Jeotgalicoccus sp. | reverse complement strand
GCGTCACATTTTAGACATACTATGTGGTAAAATATGAACTAAATATAATATTAGAGTAAATTAACGCACAGCAAAGGAGATTTTATTATGGGGAAAAAAGGTTTAACAATTTTAGGGGTGTCGGTCGGGATTGTTGCAGTATTGGCAATCGGGGCATACATTCTTTTTCAGACGATGGTGAATAACCCGAAGAATAATTACCTAATGGCTGAACTTGATGATGTTGAAGGTACTTTTGAAATGTTTGACGAACGATTTGAAAGCGAACTTGACTGGTATGAACACGCTCAAACTAATGCGATTGAATCAACATTAGGAATTACAGCGGAAACAAACGACCCATCGCTCGAGGAGATGGGGATGTCAGAAATGATTAACAACTCTAATATTGATCTGGCAATCGGTCAGGATATGGCAAATGAAGTCAGTACGATGGGACTTAATGCAGATATAGCGGGCTTATCTATTTCAGATGTAAATGCCTATATCACAGGTGAAAAAGCAGGACTTACACTGCCGTTCATCGAAGAATATATGGTGGTTAACGAAGCAGATGCAGCAACGTTCCTGAATACTCTTGACCCGGAAAGTTTTGACGGCTCAGAAGAAATTGATTACTCGATGTTCTTTGAAACCAGCGCACTGACTGAAGAGCAGCGTGAATATTTCATTGATGAATATTCAACTTTCATTAGAGAAAATCTGCCGGACGAAGCTTTTGAGTCCGAAAGTGAAGAAATTACTGTCGGAGAGAATACAGTAAATGCTGATAAACTGACGATGACGTTAACAGAAGAACAGATTCATACATTCTTACGGGACTTATTTAATAAGATGGCGGAAGATGAAGAGCTCGCAAACATTATCGAAACTCAAATGATGGCTGCAAATCTTGGCAACCCGCAAGCTCCATCGGCAGAAGATACAGCAACTGAGCTTAACAATTCATTAAAAGAAGCTGCTGAGAATATCGAAGATGTCGGCTTCCCTGACGGTTTAACTTCTGTTGTCTGGACAGACGGGGATGATAATATCGTTCAGCGTGATTTCGATACGTCAATTACAGTTGATGAATCTACAGGTCAGATTGCAGTAGATGGGACTACGGAAATTTCTGAGGACAGCACAGTCTTCAATTATGATGCGACAATCACTGACGAAACTATGGAATCAGTTATTGGGTACACTGCTGATTTAAATGAAACTGAGTCAGGTTATGAAGATGTGATTACACTGAGAGCTGATTCTGAAGATTTGTTTGTCATTAACTCTGTTAAAACAGAGGAAGAGGACAACACAGTCTGGAATGCAGATATTAACTTTAATGAACAAATGACCGGTTCACCGCTGACATTATTCATGGAAAGTAATTCTGTGTACGGTGAAGATCAGGCGACCGCTGATATGACATTTTATGCTGACGACGGTGTGAATGTAACGAGAGATACTTTTGTGCTTAACATGACAAGCGACAGCCAGACGGTAAGTGAAATTGAAGTGCCTGGTGCGGATAACGAGAAAAATATCGGCCAGATGAGCATGGAAGAACTTGATGCGTACTTTAATAATGAAATTGGGCCGAAGTTTGAAGAGTGGATGAATGAAAACTTCGGTGCTCCGTCAGGATTATAATTAAAATAGAAAGGATGCGTCAGCGATGAGAATAATGAAGCATATATTTGTATTCATCGCTAACGACATCAGCAGACTTAAGAGGAAGTGGCTGACACTTCCTCTTATTTTATTTTCACCGGTTATATTTACAGGGCTGATAATCTGGATGGTCAGCTCACTCCTGTCATTTGATGAGGCGGATAAAATGTCCGTCGGTCTGGTGAATCTGGATGACAGTGATGAGACAGCTATGATTGTCTCGGCGCTCGCCGGCTCGGCTGATGTTGCTGATGGTCTTGAAATTACTGAAGTTTCGGAGACTGATGCAAAACAAATGATTGAAAACAATACGCTGGTTTCATATATAATATTCCCCGGGAAATTTACGGAAAAAATGATGCAGGGAGAATCAAGTGAACTGATTGTCGTCGGCAATCCGGATATGCAGCTTGAGAGCTATGTAATCAGCAGCATAATTGATACTGTGGTCAGGCATATCAGAAATTCACAGGCAAATATATTAACGATTAATCATTATGCCCGTGAGTTCGGCATGACTGACGAAGCGCGGCAGGATTTAATTTTCGAAGAGTTTGTGAGCCAGTTTATTCAGGTGCTTTCCAGTGATACTTTGATGGATGAACATCAGACAGCCCAGAATCTCAGTGCGGGAAATATGTATTTTATCGTGAATGGGCTGTTCATTATAATGACTGTCTGGGTGTATATGCTGTATATCGCTTTAATGCGTGACGTTGGGAGTAACCTCGAAGACCGGATGAAGATATTCGGAGTGACGTACCTGGCTCAGGGTCTTGCCAAAGTGCTGGCAATCGGCACAATCATTACTGCTGCCGCTGCCCTTTTAACGTATGGAATATTAACACTCGGCGGTATTGAACTGGAGCCAGAAAACCTGCTGAGACTGCTTGTTCTGATTGGTCTCTATATATTTACAACAGTGATTATTATGATTATTATCGACTGGTTGCTTCCGTCGTTTAAAATCAGTATGGTTCTCCAGCTTGGAGTACTGTTCCTGATCTTACTATTCGCCGGCAGTATCATTCCTAGAATATATTTCCCCATTTATATGGATACAGTATTTGATTATATCTACAGCTATCAGGGATTATCCTGGATGGAAGAGATTATATTAAACGGCCGCTTTACGATGGAAATCGACATTATGATAGTGACACTTGTGATAGCTGCAGCGCTGCTATTCGTATTAAGTGTCCTGAAGGAGCGTCGATTCTTATGATGGATATGATATACGCGAGATGGCTGCTTATAAAGCGGCAGCTGCCGAAAATATTATTGTGGCTCATTCTGCCATTGCTGTTTACACTCGCCGTTATATCCGTATTTAACAGTACGAGCGAAGACTTCAGAGTGCCGTCAGCAGTCGTTGTTCATGAAAACAGTACAGAAGCTGATCTATTTATAGAAGGACTTAACAGCAGTGAATTTATGGACGTTGAAGTATTTGATGGAGAGAACAGTGGTGCTGCTTTAAGAGAACTGGAACAGTATAACCTGGACAGTGTATTTATACTGCCTGAAGACTTCGAGGAGAAAATACGCGGAGGTCAGCGCAGAAACTTAATTGAAACATATTATACAGACCGCTCGATTTATTACGAACCGGCAAAAGAACTGGCAGCCTCGCTCGTGCAGGAACGGATGGGTGAATACACGACTGTAGATTATGTGCTGGAGCTGCAGAATGATTTCCTGACTGAAACACCAGTAAACAAAGAAGATATAGCAGCTGAACGTAAACGGATTGAAACAGATACAAATCTCGTGGAACAGGTATTTTATTTCCTCGGAGAACCTGATAACGGCGAAGAAACACCAGGCTTGAATCCGTGGATAGTCTGGGCTTATATCACGTTTATTGTAACTATTTTTACATTCGATTTTGTTACACGTGAAACTGTCAGCAGTGCCAGAATCAGATTCAATTTTATGAAGCACTCATATACGAAATTTATGTTACTGACGTTTGTTATTATGACCACCGTAATGTTGATCGTAGACGGTATTACTTATGTGGTGATAAAAGAAACGCTGGAAGCGGATATTAGCTTGCTGTCGCTCTTCATGTACCGGATTATTATAAATGGCACTGCGTTCTTACTTGCCTCTTTTGTAAAATCACCAGTGAAATTATATCAGGCAGCAGTGGCATTAACAATTGCTCTACTCGCACTTCAACTCGTTATGCCGGTTATCGTTTCACTGACGGGGCTGTCTTTAATATCGTCGCTGCATCCGGTACTGATGTTTTTAGAGAATGAACTTAATATTCCATGGTTCATTCTAATCGCAGTTTTAATGCTCATTAGGATTTGGAGGGATAATAATGCTGGAGGTTAACTCGGTAAATAAAAGCTACGGCAAACGTCATGTGCTGGACAACTTCAGCATGTCCGCAGAACAGGGAGAAATTATCGGGCTTGTTGGTGAGAACGGTGCAGGTAAATCAACACTGCTGAAAATTTTAGCAACCTTGTCGAAACCTGACAGTGGAGCACTGTATTTAAACGGCAAGCCATATAAAAAGTATTTTAAAGAACACAGAAAGCTTATCGGATATGTTCCTCAGGATATTGCTGTGTGGGAAGATCTAACTGTTATTGAAAATATGAAGTTCTTTCAAAAGCTGTCACCTGCCAAGAAATCTGTGCAGGAATTAAAAGCGCTGCTGAACAATATTCAGCTGAGCAGACATGATACGAAAGTAAGTAAACTATCGGGCGGTATGAAGAGAAAATTAAACCTTGCTATCAGTTTAATAAATGATCCGGTGTTCCTTTTGCTGGATGAACCGACAGCGGGAATTGATTTAAAATCGAGGATAGAAATTGGAGAGTTTTTAAAAACTCACGCGAAGAACAACGATACGCTTATTATTTATACCTCGCATGATATGAATGAAATTAAAGAAGTATGCGACCGTGTTATCGTTATTGGTAAAGATTCGTTCTATAGAGAATTACTTGCTGATTATATAAAATAATGCCATGCGTTATATTATAACGTTTGTCGATACACCCGGTGCTGGCGCAGGGTTTCAAAAAAATGAATGATTCATCTCACATTAGGGTATGACAGTTATAATAAACAGTTTTAGTTTCAAAGGAGAGATGTATATGCTCGCTTATGTTTGGGCTGAAGATGAGAACAGACTTATCGGTAAAGGTGATGCACTGCCTTGGCGTCTGCCTGCTGACGTTGCTTTTTTTAAAAAGATAACGATGCGGGGCGACATGGTGACCGGACGAAAAACGTACGAATCAATTCCGAACAGACCACTCCCCGGGCGCCGGAATATTGTCTTAACAAGACAGCAGGATTATGAAGCGCCGGGTGCAATTGTCGTGCATTCAAAAGAGGAAATACTTGAACTTGAACAATCCGGCGACGAAGATCTTTATATCATTGGCGGTGCTGTATTATTTAGAATGTTCGAAGACGAAGTCGATGAATTATACCGTACAGTCATTCATGAAACGTTTGAAGGCGACACGTACTTCGATGAAAAATTTGACTATGACAAGTTTGAACTGGTTAAAATTGAAAAAGGTCTTGTTGATGAAAAGAATTTATATGAGCATACTTTTGAACTATGGAAAAGAAAGTAATATCTGCAGCTTAAACCCCCGAAACTGACAAGCGGTTTCGGGGGTTGATTTACTCTTTATTATTCAGCATGGAAGTCATTATCGTTGTAACGCCGTGATTCGAAATATCTTCGACGAAATCACCCAGAATTATTTCATCAACTTCCCCGTTCTTCTCAAGCCATAATTGAAACATACCGATAAGAGCTGATAATTGATATTCTATAATATACTCGATTTTCTCAGGTTCTTTAATTTTAAGTTCATAAACGTAATCCATAATAATAATCCTGATACGCATTTTAAATTCGTGTACAAAACTGGGATCGCCTTCAGGTCCGATCAGGACTGCGATTTTATCGCTGTTCTCTTTGACGTAATCATTCGTCCGCTCCAGCGTATCAAAAATATTGCCTCCGCTTTTATCGAGCAGCATCAGCGGACCGATAATCATATCTCTTGTCGGAATTAAACTTTCTTTAAGCAGTGTCAGAACTTCATTTATATCACTGAAGTATGTATAAAATGTTCCGCGGTTATATCCTGCTTTATCTGTTATCTCTTTAACGGTAATTTTTGGCAGAGGTTTTACTTTATAAATATCCCAAAATGCTTCTATCAGGTTGTTTCTGGTTACATCTTTTTGACTCATTTTAGACACTTCTTTCTGTTTTTCAACACTTTACCAGTTATTGTTTATTGATAGTATTCAACTACTTTATTATGATTATAAGGGATTATACAACACGTTGTTGGCTTAAACAAATAAACAATATATATAAGGAGAGTACTCAATTTGAAATTATCGGATTTTTCCATAAGACGCCCTAAATTTACAATCGTCGTTATGATTATACTTATGCTGCTCGGAATCGTCTCTTTAACAAGGCTTCCACTTCAGCTTATGCCAAACATCCAGCCGCCAATTGCGGCAGTGGCAACTACTTACCAGGGGGCCGGTCCCGAGGAAGTAATGGAGGATGTAACAAAACCGATAGAATCGGAACTGTCGTCCATTAATGGATTGTCGAATATATCGTCCCAATCACAGGAAAGTTCTTCAGTTGTTATTTTAGAATTTGGTTACGACATGACAATTGATGAAGTGGAAAGTGATATAACAAGAGCCCTCGAAAGCGTTCAGCTGCCTGAACAGGCGGGAGATCCTTCGTTCCTTGAGTTTGATATATCGATGATGCCGAGTATTCAGATGGCAGTTACTTCAAGCGGTGAGAATGTCGCTGATTATCAGGGGCAGGTCGATGGCTTAGTGACTGAATTAGAAAATATTGAAGGTGTTGCTTCAATATCTCAAAACGGTACTGTCGTCGAAGAAATCCAGGTGAATCTGGACGTCGATGCTTTATCTGAAGCTAATATGACCCAAAGTGATGTTGCAGGACTTATAGAAGCAAACAATATATCTATTCCCAACGCAACTATAGTTGATACAGAAAGCCGTACTTCTATTTCAACACGTACTGTAAGTAATATCGACGGAGTTGAAACATTGCGCGAACTGGTTATTGCGGATCTGCCGGACGGCGGGACTCTGACATTGGATGATATTGCGGATGTGTCGGTTGAAGAACAGGACAGCAATTCAATCACGAGATTGAATCAGGATAACGCACTTTCTATTGACGTTATGCTTGCATCCGATGCAAATGCATCGAACGTAAACAGTGAATTCAATGAGGTGCTTAATGAAAAACTCGATGAAGATGAATTCAGCAACTTAACTGTTGAAACGCTGTACGATGAAGGTGAATATATCGACCTCGCGATTAACAGTGTGTATACTTCCCTGATTTCAGGTGCTGTACTTGCAATGTTTATACTGTTTGCTTTCCTTAGAAATCTGAAAGCACCGCTGATTATTGGTCTTGCGATACCATTCTCAGTTATTACAACATTTGCGCTGTTATTCTTTACAAATATCAGCATTAACTTAATGACACTTGGCGGACTTGCACTTGGTATTGGTATGCTGGTCGATAACTCCGTCGTTGTAATAGAAAATATATATAGACACTTATCCATGGGCAAAAATCCTAAGAAAGCAGCAAGTGACGGTACTAAGGAAGTCGCTTCTGCCATTATTGCATCAACGTTAACAACTGCAGCAGTGTTTGCACCGGTTGTTTTCGTCAGCGGTTTAGTCGGTCAGCTCTTTACTCCACTCGCAATTACAGTAGTGTTCAGTTTATTTGCTTCACTATTCGTCGCGTTAACAGTGGTACCGATGATCTCGAGCCGTATTTTAGATGCGCCTAAAGAAAATATTGAAAAAGCACGCAGCGAAAGACCTTACATGAAATTACTGACCAGGTTTACACGCTGGACTTTACAGCATCGTCTCCTGGTAATGATTATTACTCTACTGCTTGTTGCAGCAGGTATTCTCGGAATCATCAATCAGGGTATGACCTTAATGCCTGAAAGCGATGAAGGTGCTCTTACTATTGAAATAGAAAAAGAACAGGGCACAATTTATGAAGATACTTTTGAAACAGTACAAAGTATTGAACAGCAGCTGGAAGATTACTCTGAAGTAGAAATGTACTTAAGCAACGTCGGTTCTCTGCAGCCGATGATGGCTATGTCGGAAGAAACTAACAAAGCAAGTATTACAGCCACACTGGTAAGCCAGGCGGATCGTAATGTTACGACTAATGAATTTATAAGCAATATTGAAGATGAAATTGAAGGACTTGACGAATCAGCAGAAATCAACGTCATTCCGATGTCACAATCGGGTATGAGTTCAGAACCGAATACGCTGATGCTGAGCGTATCTGATGACAACGCTGAACGTTTAGCGGAATCAGAAACGATTATCATCGATGAACTGGAAGCAGACGGTCAAATCGACGGCGTAGCTTCAAGCCGTGAAGATATGGTTGAAGAAATGCAGATCAGAGTCGATAGAGATGCAGCTCGTGAAAACGGCCTGCAGCCGGCTCAGATCGGTCAGGCATTATATGAAGCTTCAAACGGTGTAGAAGCATCTACTGTCGAAGCGAATGATGATTATCTTTCAATCAATGTAAAATATCCGGACACGTATCTCGACAGCGTATCGAATTTTGAAACGCTTGAGATTCCAAATGCTGAAGGTGAGTACGTTGCAATCAGCGAAGTCGCAGAACTTGAAGAAACTGAAATGCTGCCGTTAATTACGCGCAGTGATCAGGAAGAAACAAGTGAACTGACAGTAACTTATTCTTCAGATATGTCTCTGAATGAAGCAGGCACATACGTCGAAGATATTGTTGCAGGCGCAGACTTCAGCGAAGATACCCACTATTCTGTTGGCGGAGATCTTGAAATGCTTGGGGATGCGATTCCTCAAATGCTGCTCGCAATCGTCTTAGGTGTAGTATTTATCTACCTGGTAATGGTTGCACAGTTTGAATCATTCAGACATCCGTTTATCGTTATTATGGCAATGCCTTTAAGTATTGTCGGTGTTATGGCGGCACTGGTACTTACAAACAGCCCGTTAAGCGTCGTGTCATTCGTCGGGATTATAATGCTGCTCGGGATAGTAGTCAACAACTCCATACTGCTTGTTGACTATACGAATCAGCAGAAAGAAAAAGGTATTCCGACGCTTGAGGCACTTGAGCTCAGCGTACAGCACCGTTTCCGTCCAATCGTTATTACAGCACTGACAACAGCGCTTGGTATGCTGCCGTTGGCAATCGGTGTCGGCGAAGGCGGAGAGATGATTGCACCTATGGGTACAGTAGTCATCGGCGGCCTTGTCAGCAGTACATTCTTTACACTGTTTGTGATTCCGATATTCTACAGCTATATCGATAAAGAAACGCGTAACATGCATAAGAAGTATATGACACCTGAAGGTGAAGTCATTACTCAAAAAGATATCGATGCTGAGAAACGTAAAGAAGCACAGGCAGAACAGATGAGTATTGATGAAGTGAATGAAGAAGAAGAGGAAAGAAATTATATCGATGAGATGCAAAGATTAATCGATAAAATGAAAGATAATAACACTAGAAAATAGTAAATGAAAAAATCCTCGCCGGAATTATTCCGGTGAGGATTTTTTATATAGTTACAGCAGTTCCTGGATTAGGCTATCCATTTTTTCAGGTTCATCTTTAGGACCGAATCTTTTTACAACTTCGCCATTTCTGTCTATAACAAATTTAGTGAAGTTCCATTTGATTTTACTGCCGAGCACTCCGCCCTGCTGTTCTTTTAAATGAGTGTATAACGGATGTTCATTCTCGCCGTTAACATTAATTTTTTCATGAATCGGAAAAGTAACGCCGTAATTGATTTTACAAGACTCCGCAGCCTCTTCCGCGCTGCCCGGTTCCTGATTGGCAAACTGGTTACACGGGAAACCGAGAATGATAAATTTCTGATCTTTATATTGCTGATACAGCTTTTCAAGCCCGTCAAACTGTCCGCTTAAACCGCATTTTGTTGCTGTATTAACGATGACTATTACATAATCTTTGTACTCCTCAAGTTTATAAGTACTGTGGTCTTTAGATTCAACTTCTATATCATAAATACTGTTCATTGATTATCCCGCCTT
>CANRKV010000050.1 GCA_947631305.1 uncultured Jeotgalicoccus sp. | reverse complement strand
TGACTATGGCACCTCACACAGAAGACAGTTCAGTTATTGAAGATACATTCAGCGGACTGAAAAGTCTGCAGGAAAAAGTTGCAGAAACTTATCCTGATGTAACTGAGCTCAGCATGGGTATGAGTAATGATTATCCGATTGCAGTGAAAAACGGTGCAACTTACATACGTATTGGCAGTAAAATTATGGGGAGCTAGGTGAGAAATATGGCTATTACTAAGTTTATAAAAAATTTATTTGTCGTCGAAGAGGAAGTCCCTGTTAATAATGTTAAGACAGAGCAGACTAAAACACCGGCGAAAGTGACAAATCTGAATACGAATAAACAACCGAATAGCCGTCAAAAAGAGGCGGTACCTAAAAAAACAGCACAGAATCAAAAAAAAGTGATCGGTTCAAAACAAGGGGTTTCGAAACCGGCAGCACCAAAAGCTAAAGCGCAAAAAGTACAGCAGGAACAGAAAACTAATAATCCATCCAGCAGGGAGAATCGGACAATGCCTGTAAATGATCAGAATACAAAAGTGTGTTTATTTGAACCAAGAGTATTTGCGGAGACGCAGGATATTGCCGATGAGCTGAAAAGCAACCGTGCGGCACTGGTTAATCTGACGAAAATTGATTCGGTTCCGAAGAAGCGTATCGTGGACTTTTTAAGCGGAACAGTTTATGCTTTAGAAGGCGATATTCAAAAAGTAGGTGCGGATATTTTTCTTTGCACACCAAACAGCTTTGGTGTTGAAGGTGAAATCTCTGACAAAGAAGAGTTTTTCGATGAAATGTAAGGAGCGTTATTTTGGATAATTCATTAATAGTAACAGTTTTGATATACATCTATCAGTTTTTTAACTTTGCATGGCCGATTTTCACATGGGGCTTAATTATTTATATTCTGTCTTCATGGCTGCCGGCATTGCGCGAATCGGCTTTTGGAGATTTCCTCGGCAGGGTTTACGAGCCGCTGCTGGAACCATTCAGACGCATGATTCCGCCTTTAGGCGGGGTCTTGGATTTATCACCGATAATTTTAATTATCATATTCAACCTGTTCCAATATGGTTTGAATGAAATATTGAGAGTCCTCATTTTATGGGCTTCATAAACGGAGATATTGGTTCAGCCAATATCTCCATTCTTTATTAAGGTGTGATTTTTATGAAAGGTATTTACCAGCATTTCAGGCCCGAAGAACGGGAGATGCTGACTTTATTGAATAGTAAATTTGAGCAGGCATCAAATAATTTTTATGCCGTGCTGACTGATTTTTTAAATCCGCGCGAGCAGAAGATGATTGAAAGTTTAAACGGAAATTATCCGGATATTACGGTACATTATTACGGCGGGGGAGAGAACAAGGAACGTGAGCGTCTCCGGGCGATACTGCTGCCGGAATACTTTGAGTATTCACAGGATGACTTTCTGATTACTGTGTTTGAAGTGTCCTATCCCGATAAGTTTGTGACATTGTCACACCGTAATCTTCTCGGTGCAATTATGAGTATCGGTGTCGACCGGTCGATTATCGGTGATATAGTAAACGGTGATAAAATTCAATTCGCTGTAACTGAGCCTTTTAAAGAACTGTTTAAAACAGAATTAACAAAAATTAAGAATGCACCGCTGAAATTAACAGAAATACCTCACCGGGAATTTATCGACGCGGACGTGACTATGAAGCCTGCTGCTATACTCAGTTCATCGTACCGTCTCGACTCAATCGTTTCACTCGTCTTAAAAGAGGGAAGAGCAAAGTCGAAGGAACGCGTTGAAAAGGAAAAAGTTAAAGTGAATCATTCGATAGTCGATGAGCCTTCGTTTATAATAGAAACTGGAGATATAATCTCGGTACGCGGATTTGGCCGTTTTATCGTAACGGAACAAATTGCAGAAACGAAAAAAGGAAAATACAGACTGGAAGTAATGATAGTAACTGATAATTGAGGTGAACGTATTGAAAAGAGAAGAAATAATTAATAAAAAGTTTTCAACTGTCTACCGCGGTCTTGATGAACAGGCGGTAAGACAGCACTTAACAGAAGCTGCAGACGAGCTTGATAAGAAAGATGCAAGAATTTCACAGCTTGAAGAAATGCTGAACGAACGTGAAGAGAACCTGAACAGCTTCAAGAGTGTAGAATCATCTATCCAGGAAGCGATTCTAAGTGCGGCTAAAGCAGGCGACGATATTAAACAGCGTGCACAAAATTACGGCGACAGTATTATTCAAAAAGCCGAAACAGAAGGCGAACAAATTATCAGCCGTGCCGAACAGAAAGAAAATCATATGATGCAGCATAACGAGGATTTAAAACGCCAGGCGAAAATCTTCAGAGCGCGTTATAAAATGCTGGTTCAGGCCCAGCTCGATCTGCTGGAAACAGAAGACTGGGAAAGATTACTTGAGTTTGACGGCACCGAATCCGAAAAATAGCAAATTTACATTGACGGATTGTAAGATATTTAGCATAATTAATATGTATTATTAGACACGCAAACTTTCATTGGAATGCAGCGATCGGAGGATGGTGAGAGCTCCGGCAAAGATGAACGCTTTGAAATCACTAATGATTTATAAAAATATAAGTAAACAAAGTGGACTCTAAGCAGTCAAGAAGGGTGGTACCGCGGTCATTCGCCCCTTAACATGCTTAGAGTCTTTTTATTATAAAAAAGGAGAATCATTATGGACTATAAAGACACTCTATTAATGCCGAAAACAGCATTTAAAATGCGCGGCGGCTTAGTTAACAAAGAACCAAAAATGCAGCAGCACTGGGAAGACATCGATCTTTACAATAAAAAATTGAAATTAAACGAAGGTAATACACCATTCGTTCTTCACGACGGACCGCCGTATGCCAATGGTAACCTGCACATGGGTCACGCACTGAACAAGATCATTAAAGATATGATTAACCGCAACAAACAGATGCAGGGCTACTATACACCGTATGTTCCCGGTTGGGATACACATGGTCTGCCGATTGAACAGGCACTGACAAACAAAGGTGTCGACCGTAAATCGATGTCTATTGAAGAATTCAGAAACAAATGTATTGAATTTGCGAACTCGCAAATCGACATCCAGCGCGACGGTTTTAAACGCATGGGTATCGATGGTGAATGGGATAACCCGTACCTGACTTACAAACCTGAATTTGAAGCATCACAAATACGCGTTCTAAAAGACATGGTATCTAAAGATTTAATTTACAAAGGTAAAAAACCGATTTACTGGTCTCCGACAAGTGAGTCTTCTCTCGCTGAAGCTGAGCTTGAGTACCAGGATAAAGTATCACCATCAATTTACGTATCATTTAAAGTTAAAGACGGAAAAGATGTTGTGGATTCAGGCGTTAAATTTGTCATCTGGACAACAACACCCTGGACAATTCCTTCAAACCTTGCACTTGCTGTGCACAAAAACTTAAATTACGTTCAATTTAACTACGACGGTGAAGAGTTTATCGTAGCAGAAGATCTGCTTGATCAGTTTGCTGACGAAGTTGAGTTCGACAAAGAAAAAATTACGCGCACAAAAGAATTTAAAGGTTCAAAACTTGAATATATTACAGCCCAGCATCCGTTATTCGACCGCGAAAGCCTTGTAATTCTAGGTGATCACGTAACGATTGAAGCAGGTACCGGTGTTGTTCATACTGCACCTGGACACGGGGATGATGACTTTAAAGTAGGTCAGCAGTATGGTCTTGAAGTATTAAGTCCTGTTGATGATAAAGGTGTCTTCACTGAAGAGGCTGGAAAATATGAAGGATTATTTTACGATGATGCAAACAAAGTGATTTCAGATGATCTGAAAGAAGCCGGCGCATTATTAAAACTGTCATTCTACACTCACTCATATCCTCATGACTGGCGTACGAAGAAACCAGTTATTTTCCGTGCAACACCGCAGTGGTTTGCATCGATTGAAGGCGTTCGTGAGGATATTTTAAATGCTTTAATGGATACGAAGTTCCAGGTTGAATGGAACCGTAAACGTATGTACAACATGATCAAAAACCGCGGAGACTGGGTTATTTCACGCCAGCGTGTATGGGGGGTGCCATTACCATTCTTCTACGGTGAAAACGGCGAGGAAATCATCGATGCCGATGTGCTTGAACACGTAGCGACACTGTTTGAAGAGCACGGTTCAAACATTTGGTTTGAGTGGGATGCGAAAGATTTATTACCGGAAGGGTTCACGCATGAAAGTGCACCGAACGGTGAGTTTACGAAAGAAACAGATATTATGGATGTTTGGTTTGACTCAGGTTCAACACACCGCGGTGTGCTGGATTACAGAGAGAACCTAACGTACCCTGCTGACCTTTACTTTGAAGGTTCCGACCAGTACCGCGGATGGTTCAACTCATCACTGATTACAAGTGTTGCAACTAGAGGCCACTCGCCGTATAAAGAATTATTATCACACGGTTTCGTAATGGACGGAAAAGGCAAAAAAATGTCTAAATCTCTCGGTAACGTCATTCTGCCGACAAAAGTAATGCAGCAGATGGGTGCAGATATTATCCGTCTGTGGGTAATGTCATCAGACTTCCAGGAAGATGTTCGTGTATCCGACGACATTTTAAAACAAGTGTCGGAAGTGTACCGCAAGATCCGTAACACATTCAGATTCCTGCTTGGTAACGTCAACGACTTTAACCCGGCTGAAAATAACGTAGCATACGAAGATTTATATGAAGTTGATAAATATATGTACAACCGCTTTAACGAGCTGAAAACATTTATGCTTGATGCATACGAACGTTATGACTATGTAACGATGTACCAGACTGTACAAAACTTTATCAACGTTGATCTGTCGAACTTCTATCTCGACTACGGCAAGGATATTCTTTATATCGAATCAGAAGATGCACCAATCAGACGCAGTCTGCAGACAGTATTGTACAAAATTCTTAAAGAATTAAATCTGATTCTTGCTCCGGTATTAGTACACACTGCTGAAGAAATTTACGAGCACACACCGCATACTGACAAGGAAAGTGTTCACCTTGAGCTTTATCCGGAACGTGAAGAAACGGATGCTGAACTTGTTGAGAAGTGGCAGAAATTCATGACTGTCCGCGATGACGTTTACAAAGCGCTTGAAGAAGCCCGCAATGAAAAAATCATCGGTAAATCACTTGATGCAAAAGTAACACTGACACAGCCGGCGGACTTTAATCTGGATGATATCCGCGGCAATCTTGAGCAGTTCTTTATCGTGTCGCAGGTTGAAGTGGCTGAAACAGTCGCAGACGGTACAGCATACGACGTTGTTACTGTTAAAGTTGAGCATGCGGACGGCGAACGCTGTAACCGCTGCTGGAACTATTCAACTGCTGAGACATTAGTTAACGGTGAAGATGACATTTGTCCGCGCTGCCGGGAAGTTGTGGATGCAGAGTAAGTGATGAAACAATACAGAATATATCCGATGGCAATCATCGGAATAATCGTACTGGCAATAGATCAGCTGACGAAGTATTTAGTGGCGACAAGAATGGAACTCGGAGAATCGATTCCTGTCCTAGGGGAGTTTTTTAAAATTACTTCCCACCGCAACAGCGGTGCTGCATGGGGAATGTTTGAAGGACGAATGACATTTTTCTACATCATCACAGCCGTTGTTATTATATTTTTAATATACTTTTATAAAACTGAAGCAAAAAATAATCTATTAATGCAGGTCGGCATTACACTGCTGATGGCAGGTGCGATTGGTAACTTTATCGACCGCCTGTTATTCCAGGAAGTTGTGGATTTCGCCGATGTGCTGATTATTTCTTATGATTTCCCTATTTTTAATGTGGCAGACAGTGCCCTTACAATCGGCGTGATTATATTGTTAATCGAAGTATTTATAACGGGAAGAGGTAAAGAAGAAAAATGAATTTAATTATAACTGAAGAAAATGCAGGCGAAAGACTGGATACAGTATTAGCAGGCATCGTTCCGGACACATCCCGTACAGACATACAAAATCGCGTAAAGTCGGGTCACATTACAGTGAACGGCAAAACGGTAAAACCGAATTATAAAGTAAAAGAGGGAGACAATATTGAACTGCTTGAGCGTGAAAACGTTGAAGCGGATATTGTTCCTGAGAATTTGAATCTTGATATCGTTTATGAAGACGATGATGTTGCAGTAGTTAACAAAGACCGCGGTATGGTCGTTCATCCGGCAGCAGGACATGCGTCGGGCACGCTCGTTAATGGACTGATGGGCCAGCTCGATAATTTGTCAGGCATTAACGGTGAACTGCGTCCGGGTATCGTTCACCGTATCGATAAAGACACGTCAGGACTTCTGATGGTTGCTAAACACGATGTGGCACACCGCCATTTAGTGGATCAGCTCGTTGAGAAATCAGTAACGAGAAAATATACTGCACTTGTACACGGTGTCATTCCGCATAACCTAGGTACGATAGAAGCACCGATCGGCCGTAACCCGAAAGAACGCCAGGATATGGCAGTTATTGATGACGGCAAAGATGCAGTCACTCATTTTAACGTCATTGAACGTTTCGAAAACTTTACACTTATTGAATGTATTCTTGAAACAGGCCGTACGCACCAGATCAGAGTGCATATGAAATATATCGGCTACCCGCTTGCCGGCGACCCGAAATACGGACCGAGAAAAACACTTGAAGTCGGCGGACAGCTGCTTCATGCAGGTGTTTTAGGTTTTATTCATCCGAAAACAGAAGAATATATGGAGTTTAAAACAGAGCTCCCTGAATATTTCACAGATGTACTCGATGAAATGCGTCTGACTGAGAAAAAATAACAGCTTGACTTAAAAGAAACCAATTGGTATGATAATTTCAATCAATTGAATACGAAGTCTTTAAATTTTAGTCCTGTGAGGCTAAGAAGACGTGAACTGCACAATGATGAGTAATCTGGGCCGGAATGGGCAGATTATATAAAAATTACTGTGCACTAATATAGGATAACTATATACTCATGTCTTCTGACATGAGTATTTTTTTATGCAAAAATTCTGGAGGAATTAACAATGACTGCAAAAACAATTATGGACAGTGCGCAGATTAAACGGGCGGTTACCCGCATGTCGCACGAAATACTGGAAAAACATAAAGGCAGTGAGAACATAGTACTGCTCGGCATTAAAACACGCGGTGAGCACTTGGCACTCCGCATCCAGGAACGCATCGAAGAAATAGAAGGTGTTAAACTGCCGACCGGCACGATCGATATCAGCGGCTTCAGAGATGACCGCCCGGAAGATATTAAAGCGGACAATGCAGTCGTCGTCGATACAGACTTTACGAATATGAGCGTGGTCATCGTCGACGATGTGCTTGAAACAGGACGCACAATAAGAGCGGCGATCGATGCAATACTTAATACGGCAAGACCGACAACAATCTCGCTCGCAATACTCGTTGACAGAGGACATCGAGAACTGCCGATCAGACCGGATTACGTCGGTAAAAATATACCGACATCGAAAACAGAAAAAGTATCAGTAAAAGTGGAAGAAGTCGATCAGGAAACAAGCGTTACTATACTTTAAATAAAAAGGGGATTGGAAGATGGAAAAGTTTGAAGATGAGATTTACGAACGCTCAGTAGAGCCTGAACTTGATGTACATGACAGACCGAAATTTTTTCAAGGGTTACTGCTGAGCTCACAGCATCTGTTTGCAATGTTTGGAGCAACTGTGCTGGTACCGTTTCTCACTGGCCTGCCGGTAAGTGCGGCGCTGATTGCAAGCGGAATCGGAACACTTCTCTACATTTTAATTACCAAGGGTCAGATTCCGGCGTACCTTGGTTCAAGTTTTGCCTTCATTCTCCCAATCACTATCGCACTTGGTGCGAATACGCTCGGGGAAGTACTGACAGCACTGTTCTTCAGCGGGGTGCTGTATGTTCTGATCGGGCTGGTTATAAGGCTCGCCGGTACAGGATGGATAATCAGACTCCTGCCGCCGATAGTCGTCGGACCGGTCATTATGGTCATCGGCCTCGGGCTCGCACCGGTTGCAGTGGACATGGCAATGTACACGGATTCAGGCAATCAGGAAGGCTACAGCATGACTTACATTACAGTTGCACTGATAACACTCACGATTACGATACTAGCCTCAATTTTTCTTAAAGGGGTGCTCGGCTTAATTCCGATTTTAATCGGTATTGTCGGGGGCTACGTCACAGCATTAATGTTCGGCATTGTGGACCTTGAATTAATTAAAACGACGGGCTGGTTCGTGCTGCCGGATCTGTACATTCCTTATCAGGATTACACACCGGCAATGAACCTCGGACTGTTCATGGTAATGCTGCCGATCGTCTTTGTAACAATCTCCGAGCACATCGGACACCAGATGGTCATCAATAAAATAGTAGGACGCGACTTCTTTAAGAAACCGGGACTTCACCGTTCGATTATCGGTGACGGTGTGGCAACCATGTTTGCAAGTACAATAGGCGGACCGCCGACAACCACTTACGGTGAAAACATCGGGGTGCTCGCCATCACGAGAATCTTCAGTGTCTGGGTAATCGGAGGGGCGGCGGTACTCGCAGTGATACTCGGTTTTGTCGGCAAGTTTACGGCAGTTGTCCAAAGCATTCCGTCGCCGGTTATGGGCGGTGTGTCCATACTCCTGTTCGGTATTATCGCAGCAAGCGGACTCCGGATGCTGATCGACGCAAGAATTGATTTTGACAACAAACGCAATCTGGTTATCGCCTCTGTGATTTTAGTCATCGGGATCGGTAAAGCACATTTAGACTTCACGATAGGCAATATTCCCTTCAACCTGGAAGGAATGGCACTCGCTGCAGTAGCAGGAATTATTCTAAATCTAATTTTACCTAAGAGGGAGACGAAATAAATGAAAAACTTATTATCTATGGAACATGTCACTCCGAATGAAATCGAAGCGTTAATTACGAGAGCAATCGACATTAAACACGGCAGACCGGTTATGAAGTTAAACGATAAAACAGTCGTCAATCTGTTTTATGAAAACTCGACCCGCACTAAACTCAGTTTTGAAATGGCCGAGAAAAAACTTAACGTTGAACGTCTGCCTTTCGATGTATCGACAAGTTCGGTATCTAAAGGGGAATCGCTTTACGATACATGCAAAACACTGGAAGCAATCGGTGCAGATGCCCTTGTAGTGAGACATCCGGATAATAAGTATTATGAAGAACTCGAACACCTCAACATTCCGATTATTAACGGCGGAGACGGCAGCGGTTCACATCCAACGCAGTCACTTCTCGATATGATGACAATTTATGAAAATTTAGGCCGGATATGCGGACTTAAAATAGCAATTGTCGGTGACATTAAACACTCGCGTGTTGCAAAATCGAATGCAGAAGCGCTGACTAAAATGGGCGCGGAAGTATACTTCTCAGGACCTGTTGAATTACAGGACAACACGCTGAACATACCGTATATCGGAATCGATGAAGCAGTGGATTTCTGCGATGTAATAATGCTGCTCCGCGTACAGCATGAACGCCACGAATCATATGCACAAATGCCTAAGGCAGAATACAACGCGCTGTACGGCATGAACAAAGAACGCATGGACAATATGAAGCCGGACGCACTGATCATGCACCCTGCACCGATAAACCGCAATGTTGAGATTACGGACGAAGTGGTTGAAGGCGAGAAGAGTGTCATATTTGAACAGATGACAAACGGCGTGTTTATGCGCATGAGTATATTAGAATCAGTACTTGATGGGGAAGGGAGCAACAACCATGCTTTTGAAAAACGCTACGCTGTTACTCAATAACAAAGAAGAAATATCAGACGTTTATATTAAAGACGGTAAAATTGCTGAAGTCGGACAGAATCTTAACGCTGACACAGAAGTTATCGACTGCACCGG
>CANRKV010000049.1 GCA_947631305.1 uncultured Jeotgalicoccus sp. | reverse complement strand
TTCATAACGATTAACAAAGTGACTTGGCAGAAATTTATCTTCTATAATTTTCATAAAATCTCCTTGGAAATTAAATTCATATTAACACAAAAAAAGCACCTTAAAATTAAGGTGCGCTTTCTTTACTCGATTATTTCAGGATCTTCTGTGTCAGTTTCGGTAAATACAACGAAACCGATAATAACCGTTATTACAATTGAAAGAATCATTAAAAATAACATAGTAACCTCCACATCACAGTACTCTTAATAATGATTTTACAACTTCAGACGAATGAACACAAGCTTTCGCTAAAAATTCTTCATAATTCATGTCTGCTGATTCATTTGCCGAGTCGCTCATTGAGCGGATAATAACAAATGGTGTATTAAATTGCCAGCATGTCTGCGCAATACTTGATGACTCCATATCAACGCACATTGCAGCCGGGAAATTTCCAAAAATATGCTCTTTTTCAGCATCGCTGTCGATAAATGAATCACCGCTCACAACAAGACCGCTGCTGCCGTTAATTTCATCATTTAAAGAAAGCGCTGCAAGTGACTGACTGACCAGCATCTCGTCACTTGTGTATACTGCCGGCATACCCGGCACCTGGCCGTAGCTGTAGCCGAAGTTAGTCGCATCCACATCGTGATGTGCGACTGCAGTCGACACAACCATATCGGTTACTTTAAGGTTTGCACCCATTGCACCCGCAACGCCGGTGTTAATCACATAGTCAATATCATAGCGCTCAAGAAGAAGTGCTGTGATAATACTTGCGTTAACTTTACCGATACCGGATTGAACGAGCACAATATTCTGCCCGTTTAAAGTGCCTGTATATGCTGTTGTGTGTGCGATTTTGTCTTCTTTTTCCACGAGCATTGCATTTTTTAACAGTTCAACTTCCGGCTCCATAGCTCCAATGATGCCAATTGTATAATTAGTCAATTTTAACAATCTTAACTTTCATATCGCTGCCGTTCGGTAAAGAAACTTTAACTTCATCTTTAAGTTTAGAACCAAGCAGTGATTTAGCCATTGGAGATTCATTTGAAATTTTACCTTCAAATGGATCAGCTTCCGCACTTCCGACAATCTGATAAGATTCTTCTTCGCCGTCCGGAATTTCTTTAAATGTTACTGTTTTACCAAGTGCCACAGTATTGTTATCGCCTGTATCTTCGATAATTACAGCATGTCTGATCATTTCTTCAATCTTCGTAATTTCTTTCTCAACGAACCCCTGCTCGTCTTTTGCTGCATCGTACTCAGAGTTCTCAGAAAGATCTCCGAAACTGCGGGCAACTTTAATCTTTTCTACAACATCCGGTCTTCTAACCGTTTTTAATTCTTCTAAATCTACATGCAGCTGATCATAACCAGCTTGTGTCATTGGGTATTCTTTTTTGTTTTCCATCGTAAATCCTCCGTTATTTAAATTACTTCTAATATTTTATTCGTTTACCAGCGTGCGGATCTTAGTTGTAATAATATCTATCGCAACCATATTCTCGCCGCCTTCCGGAATGATTATATCACTGAAGCGCTTTGTCGGCTCGATAAACTGCAGATGCATTGGACGCACCACTGATAAATACTGTTCAATAACTGAATCCATCGAACGTCCGCGTTCTTTAATATCCCTGCTTAAGCGGCGTAAAATACGAATGTCAGAATCTGTATCGACATATAATTTTACGTCCATAAGATTTCTCAGTTCTTCATTTTCAAGGGCGAAAATACCTTCGATAATAATAACTTCTTTCGGCTCCACAGTGATTGTTTCACTGCTTCTAGTATGATTTGTATAATCGTACGTAGGAATATCTATCGTTTCACGATTTATCAGCTGCTTAATATGCTCAATCAGTAAATCGTTGTCGAAAGCGAATGGATGGTCGTAATTCGTCTGAAGACGTTCTTCCATCGTCTTATCACTCTGATCCTTATAATAATAATCCTGTTCGATTAAAACAATACTATGCCCTTTCAATGATTCCATAATCTTTCTTGTCACTGACGTCTTCCCTGAACCGGAACCTCCGGCTATACCGATAATTGTCGGTTTTTCCATCCTGTTACACACCCTTAGTAAATTACGAGCAAGCCGTCGCCGACATTTAAAAATGAAGTCGTATACTCGCTGTCTTTCATTGACTGATTAAACGCTCTGACTTTGTCGCGCAGTTTACGCTTATTTTTATTTTCAACATTGTCATTCGCAATGAGTCCGCGGACAAATATATTATCGACGATAATTAAAGCATCATCAGTTAAATATTCTTTATATTTATCAAAAAATAACTGATTATTTCCTTTTGAAGCATCGATAAAAAGAAAATCAAATTGATTATTGCCGAGTTCAGCTTCTTTGGCATCCGCTAAAATCGTTTTAATATTATTACTGTACTCACTCGCCCCGATATTCTGATTGGCAATATCATGGCTTCTTTCATCCTTTTCAATCGTCGTGACATGAACACCTTCCGCCGCACTAGCAAAATGCAGCGCACTGTAGCCTATTGCGGTACCGATTTCAAGAATATTTTTGACGCCTTTAATTGCGATGTACTGTTTTACAACATTCAGTGCATCGCTGTCTATTATTGGTACGCGGTTATCAACAGCGTACCTGTGAATAGCAGGGAACAATTCTTCATTCGTATTCAAATCTTTTACATAGTTTATAAGTTCCATCTAATCACCATATACAAAAAATACAACTGATAACAAAAGTTATCAGTTGTTCGTCCATTACAAAAGATAGTACCATATTTAGCACTTTTTGAAAAGAGCCGATTACTGGTTATCTATATATTGTTCTCTGTTTGCCAGATGCTCATCATACGTTTCTGCAAAATGATTCGTACCTTCACTGTCAGCAAGGAAGTAGAAGTAGTTAGTGTCCGACGGATTCATCGTGCTTTGGAGTGATTCCTGCCCAGGCGATGCAATCGGTCCCGGTGTTAATCCTGTATTTAAATAAGTGTTATAAGGATCTTCCACTTCTAAATCTTCGTACAATACAACTTCCTGATGTTCACCGAGAGCGTAAAGTACTGTCGGGTCAGTCTGCAGCGGCATTGCCGGATTCACAGACATGCGGTTTAAAAATACACTCGCAATGCGTGATCTGTCAGCGAGTGACGTTGCTTCTTCTTCAATAAGAGAAGAAAATGTGAGGAACTGGTGGAAAGTCAGGTCTACCGGCTCGCCTTCATAATCAATAGTGTATTCCGGAATTGACGTGTACAGACTGTAGCTGTTCTGCTGGGTCGCATCAAGCATGTTTCTTACCAGCTGTTTTAAATCAGGCTCTTCAGTCGTAATATCATACGTTGCAGGATATAAATAACCTTCAAGCGGATATTTAATATCCTCAGCTAAAATTTCATCTGTCAGCATATCCGGGTATTCCCCAATCAGCTCCTGAATGAATTCTTCGTCCTCCATCAGGGCCATGAAATCATCTGCCGAAACAGGCAGGTTACTTTCAAGCTGTGCAGATATTTCCTGCAGTGTGTAGCCTTCCGGCACTGTTACACGGTGCAGCACTTCCTGATACATCGTACCGGATTCAAGTGTTCTTGCTATCTGTTCGAAGTCCATTGCCGGTGACATTTGATAAGTTCCCGCCTGGTAACTCGAAATACTGTTTAAACGTAAATATAATTCAAACATCGTACCATTTTTAACGATGCCCTGGTCTTCAAGAATATCTCCGATATCTCCGGCAGAGTATCCCTGATCGATTGACAGTTCGACTGTTTCTGTCGAATCTTCATCCACTGGCTGCAACCCGCCGCGTATGTATAAAAAGGCGGATATAATACCGATAATAATAACAATAAGCAGTGCCAGAACGATGAACAGAGTCAGGTACGATGAAACATTTTTAGAAAATTTAACATCGTCGTATTTGCTCATATTGTTCTCCTATCTGAAAAAATAGCTTCCAATAAGTTATTGGAAGCTTAAATAAATTTACTCGTCGTAGTCATCCATCTGAGTGTTGACTACTTCTTCGATCATGTCCCATTCGTCGTCAGTTTCAACAGGCAGGAATTTACCGCCGTCTCCATCTTCATCAGGTACATTAATCATCGGAATGAGTTCTATGTCTTCTTCGTCATCGCTGAAATTTCCTTCTTCAGCTAAAATAACGTAGTTTTTATCGAAATCCGGGTGATAAAATTCCAGCATTTTGCGGTAAAGTACTTCTGAACCGTCCTCATCATAAAGTGTAAGCAGTTCTTCTTCTTTGTTAAATTCAGTGTTTTCTTCGCTCATAATTATGCTCCTTTGTGCGGGTTATCTAAGTACCCTTGTAGTATAAATACTGCTGCCATCTTGTCGATAACCGCTTTTCTTTTCTTGCGTGATAAATCTGCTTCCAGCAGGGATCTTTCAGCTGCAACTGTGCTCAGCCGCTCATCCCACAGAGTAATTTTAACATCTGTGAGTTCAAGCGCAAGTAATTTGACGAAATACTGCGATCTTTCCCCACTTTCGCCGATTGAGTTATTCATGTTCTTCGGAAGTCCGACTACGATAGTGTCGACTTCATTAGTTTTTGCAATTTCGACCACCTGGTCTATGCCGTAATCCCCGGCATGTGTGTTGATTTTAAGCGTTGTAAGTCCTTGAGCTGTCCATCCCAGTGCATCGCTTAAAGCTACACCGATTGTTTTTGTGCCTACATCAAGCCCTAAAATTCTAACCATTTATCTCTTTGGAAACATAGTTTTTTACCAGTACTTCCATTATTTCATCGCGTTCAACGTGGCGAATCTGATTTCGGGCTTCATTATGGCGCGGAATATAGGCTGGATCTCCGCTTTGAAGGTAACCGACGATTTGATTAATAGGATTATAGCCGCGTTCTTCCAATGTGTTATAAACGTTAGTGAGTACTGCTTTTACGTTTTCTTCTTTACGTTCATCAACACTGAACTTCATTGTTTTATCGAACTGGTCCACAAAAAGCACTCCTATTCCTACTTCTGTATTTATTATTAATTATATCATTTTACCAGTGCTAAAGAAAATCTTTAATATACTCGTCAACAAACTGTAATGCTGCTGTTATACTCTCGATATTTGTTCCGCCGCCCTGGGCCATATCTGGTCTGCCGCCGCCTTTGCCGTCAACGATATTCGCCATGCCTTTCATAATATCACCTGCACGGACTTTCGCTGTTAATTCTTTAGGCACAGTAACGACAAGTGATACTTTATCGCCTGTTACTGCAGCAAGCGCTACAATTGCATCCTGATTCTGCGATTTGATTAAGTCCATCTGGTCGCGGAGATCTTTCGCATCTGCTGCTTCTACTTCTTTTCTAATGACAGAAACACCGTTTACTTCAGCTGTGGCATCGCTTAAATCATTCAGTTTTGACTGCTGGAGTTCAGCTTTCAGTTTATCGTAAGCATCCTGCAGCTCTTTTTTCTCAGCCAGGAGCTGTGCAATCTTGTGTTCAACATTGCCGACTTTCGCTTTAATTGTACCGGCAATATTTTCAACAGTCGTTTCATGCTCTTTGTAAAGCTCGATTGCATATTTGCTCGTTACAGCCTCGATACGTCTGATACCGGCACCGATTCCGCTTTCTGAAACAATTTTAAAAACCCCGATATCAGCAGTGTTTCTAACGTGAATACCCCCGCACAGCTCAACTGAGTACTGATCGATATCAACGACGCGTACTACGTCGCCGTATTTCTCCCCGAACAATGCCATCGCCCCTTTTTCTTTCGCTTGTGCGATTGGCATTTCTGCTATTGAAACATTTAAGCTTGCATATATTTTTTCATTAACGATATTTTCAATTTCTGTAAGCTGTTCTTCGTTTAACGACTCTAAGTGTGAGAAGTCAAAACGGAGGCGCTCTGCCTGTACGAGTGAACCTGCCTGATTCGCATGTTCTCCGATAACATCTTTTAACGCCTGGTGCATTAAGTGAGTTGCCGTATGGTTTTTCATGACGAAATTACGTTTCTCGCTGTTCACTTCAAGCTTATACGTTTCTCCTGCAGTTAAAGTACCTTCAACAACACGGATAACGTGTACGTTCTGGCCGTTAGGCGCTTTATAAACATAATCCACCTCAGCTTTGCCGCGTGCATTTGAAATTGTACCCGTATCAGCAATCTGACCGCCGCTTTCAGCGTAGAAAGGCGTTTCAGCGAAGATGACTTCAACTGATTCTTCGCCTGCATAGTCAGTGACGATTTTATCATTGGAAACGATATAGAGCAGACTGCTTTCTGCTGTTTTATTATCGTAACCTGTAAAGACGCTCGGTTCTGTAATTCCGCGGAATGTTTCCGACTGTACCTGCATTGAGTCTCCTGCTTTACGAGCCTGTCTTGCACGCTGTTTCTGAGCGGTCATTTCTTCATTGAATGCCGCTTCATCGACAGTCAGTCCGTCAAGCGCTGCATATTCAACCGTCAGTTCAAATGGGAAGCCGTATGTGTCATACAGTTTAAATGCATCTTTACCGGCAATCACTTTATCGCCTGACAGCGCTTGGTCACGAAGACTCTGGTAAATTTTAATGCCGTCATCAAGCGTTGCAAGGAAACGTTCTTCTTCCCCTTTAACTACATCTTTAATGAATGATGCTTTTTCTTTCACGTTCGGATAAAATCCGCCCATAACATCGCCGACAACATCTACCAGGTTAAACATAAATGCTTTTTCAATTTTCAGGTCTTTACTGAATCTTACTGCACGGCGGATTAATCTGCGGAGTACATAGCCGCGCCCTTCGTTTGAAGGCAGTGCGCCGTCAGCAATTGCGAACGTCACAGTTCTGATATGGTCGGAAATCACTTTAAATGCAGTATCCAGTTCATCAGATTGACCGTATTTCTGTCCGCTGACTTTTTCTACTTCTTTAATGATCGGTACGAATAAATCTGTATCAAAGTTTGTTTTAGCATCCTGAATTACGCTGACTATACGCTCAAGCCCCATTCCCGTATCAATGTTCTGTTTCGGTAATGGAGTGTAGCTGCCGTCTTTATTATGGTTAAACTCACTGAATACCAGGTTCCAGATTTCGAGATAACGTTCGTTTTCCCCGCCTGGATACATTTCTTCCAATGGTGTTACCGTATCGTAGTCCTCGCCGCGGTCGTAGAATATTTCACTGTTCGGTCCGCACGGTCCTTCACCGATATCCCAGAAGTTGCCTTCGATGCGGATAATGCGGGATTCATCCAATCCGATAACATCTTTCCAAATATTTAATGCATCTGTATCTTCAGGGTGTACTGTGACGTAAAGCAGGTCAGCATCAAAGCCAATCCAGTCGCCGTGTGTTAAGAACTCCCACGCACGGACGATTGCTTCTTCTTTAAAGTAATCGCCGATAGAAAAGTTTCCGAGCATTTCAAAGAACGTATGGTGACGTGCTGTGAAACCGACATTTTCAATATCGTTTGTACGGATTGCTTTTTGCGCATTAACGATACGCGGATTGCTTGGTACTACACGCCCGTCAAAATATTTCTTCAGTGTAGCAACACCCGAGTTAATCCAAAGAAGTGAATCATCATCGATTGGAACGAGCGGAGCACTTGGTTCGACCATATGGTCGTGTGCTTTAAAATAATCTAAAAACATCTGGCGTACTTCATTGCCTGTTAATTTTTTCATAGTTATCACTCCTGTAATTTATAAAATAATACAAAAAAACCGCCCCTTAAGAAAAGGGACGATTGTTACCGCGGTACCACCCAAATTATGACTAAGTCATCACTTTAGCTTGTTTTAAATTGACTGAAAAACAGCACATATACGGATTATCATTGCTTTCACCAGCCACAATGTCTCTAAAACTAATTGCCGTACATTCAAAATTTCAGCTTTTATTAATTACAATTATAATTTTTTAATCAATTAGTGTCAAACAAATTCATAAGGTGTGACACTTTCCATGCCAATCATCGGATCGACAGTCAGGTTTTCAACCATTTCCTCGGTTAAATACTCTGGCAGTTCAGCAGGACTTTCTTCGTATACTTTGCAGTATTTCTGAAGGAATTGCTGCAGCATCGTATTTCTCGGAATGCCTTCACGTTTAATTGCACCGTAAAATGCATTGGCATCACCGCACAGAATTAACGATTCTTTTGCCCGTGTAATTCCTGTATATATAATATTCTTCATCAGCATATGGTAATAGCTCGACACGATAGGCATAATCACTATCGGATACTCGCTCCCCTGCGCTTTATGAATACTCGTACAGTATGCGTGAGACAGTTCCGTTAAATCACTGCGTTCATATGCTATTTTAGCATTGTCATAGTCGACGACAAGCGTGTCTTTATCAACGTCATCTTTATCTTTAAAATAAATTCCGTCGATGATGCCGGAGTCGCCATTGAAGATATTATCTTCTGTCCGGTTAATCAGCTGAATGACTTTGTCACCTGTTCTGTATACCTTATCTCCAAATTGAAGCTCACTTTTGTCTGCTGCTTCAGGATTTAAAATACGCTGCAGCAGCTGATTTAATGTGTTAATTCCCGCCGGGCCTCTGTAAATCGGCGCCAGCACTTGAATGTCACGCATGTCATAACCTTTTTTAACGGCTTTTGATACTACTGTATCCACGACATCTGCAATCTGATTCGTACCTGCAGGAATAAACAGTCTGTCTTTAAATTTATCGCTGATATTCATCGGTACGCCTTTGTCGATATCGTAAGCCAGTTTAACAATCGATGATCCTTCACCCTGGCGGTACACTGTATCGAGAATCGTCGTTTTAATAGTGCCCGAACCGATTAAGTCTTTAAATACCGTTCCCGGACCGACTGACGGCAGCTGCGCACTGTCACCGACAAACACGAGTTTCGTGTGCGGCATAACGTTTTGCATAAACTGGTAAAACAGCCACGTATCCACCATCGACATTTCATCGACGATAATCAGTTCCGCTTCAATTTCATTATCGATAATATCGTCGACAGCTGTATCCTGGCCCCAGCCGATCAGTCTGTGAATCGTGCTTGCTTCAATACCTGAAGTGTCAGCCATCCGCTTCGATGCTCTGCCCGTCGGCGCCACAAGTTTAATAGGATAATTTTTAGGTTCATAGGAATCGTAGTCTTCATATTCAAAGATTTCCTGGTATAAAGTAATAATCCCTTTAACAATCGTTGTCTTACCGGTCCCCGGGCCGCCGGTAATAATCGATACTTTTTCAGTTAACGCATTTAAAATTGCATCCCGCTGGTTGTCGTTATAATCAATAGCCAGTGTCTTTTCAATGTCTTTAACTACGTCTTTAGCATTATCCATATCGATTTCATCATGATTATCGCGAAGCGTATGACTGAGTTTCTCGGCCGCTTTATGCTCTGAATAATAAATATTCGGCAGCGTGACCCGGTCTTCGGTAATAATCAGTTTTTTGTTCAGCGCCAGCTGCTCCACAGCGACCGCAACATCCTCACCACTGAAATACATATCAGCGGTGTTCAGACGTTCAAGCGTTTTCTCCGCCAGTTCTTCATGCATAATATACGTGTGCCCAATGCTCGTAATTTCATCGCTCAGCGTATACATTACCCCGGCAACGAGACGTTCCGGGTCGCTTGGTGCAATACCTGCATTAATAGCAATCTGATCGGCCTTTTTAAAACCGATACCGAAAATATCACTGACGAGCTGGTAAGGATGGTTCTGCAGCACGTTCAGCGTGTCTTCTTTATATGTATCGATAATTTTTGAGCGCTTTGACGGCTCAATGTTTAATTTAATCATGATTAAATAAGCTTCATCAGCTACATTTGAACTGCGGACTGTTTCAGTGATCTGCAGTTTTTTTGTTTTCGTTAATCCTCTTACTTCATTTAGTGCATTGTCGTCTTTAGCAATCTTACTCAGTGCATCGAGCCCAAGTGCTTCGACTATTTTTTCTGC
>CANRKV010000048.1 GCA_947631305.1 uncultured Jeotgalicoccus sp. | reverse complement strand
ACCCATAAATAGTGACCGTATGTTTCTGCATGTGCATCATCGCTGTCGACTGTTTTAAATTTAATTTTTGAACCGCGGCGCTTCTGGCCGAGTTTATGCATATGATAACTTGGAATTGTGCCGATATGAGTCAATTCTGTCTCAGCAGCAAAATCGTTCAGTGCAATCGTCGGCAGATTATTCAGTAGATACACTCCGCCGAGCACTCCGGGACTGACACAATCCGTTCCGGCGAAGTCAATTTCTTGTCCTTCGACTGACAGCTGAATCCGGTTTTCTTCCTGCGTCACTGTGTATTCACGTTCTTCAAGTCTCTCATAAACTTCAGCAGGTACATCCGGACGTTTCACGATATGGTAAATATCCGATAAGTAAACTTCGACAAGTGAATAAATGCCGATGCCCCAGCTGACTTTACGCTTGTTGCTCATCATATGGAAAATTTCATCGTGCAGTGCCGTATAGTTGCGGCGCATAGTAACTTCGTCACCTGACTTCAGCACATTTGATTTCTCTACCGCAATACCGCCGGCAATTGCCAGATACAATCTGTTGCCGCGCGTCGAGTCCTGAAACGATAAAACATCTCCGCGGTCCACGTGGTAAATACGGTTCGGCTGAATGTCTTCTTCACTGACTCTGCCATTAAAATCCCCGCCTGAATACGCGATAATCGTCGGTTCTGTAAACTGAATCACTGCAGGCTGCCCTGACATTTCAAGCGTCGGTTCATTGACGTCATTGCCGACTAATTTATTGGCGAGCATTGGTGACAGACTGTCCACCGCACCGTTATACTCATTATTTTTCTGCTTGTTATTTGTCTGTTTATCGACGGTCTGCAGAATCGTCAGCAGCCCGCCTTTCTGTATAATTAAACTCATATTATTTTCCCCCGCTTACACTGTCAAGCACAGGTTCTACTATAGAAATGATATAAGACGCCGGTTCGATTGTATTTTCGTTTTCCATTACTTCAATCGGGTCATAGTAAAAGCTGACTGTATTTTTCGTGAACACGATTTCCCCGATATGAGGATTATCAATGTTCAGATTATCTTTATCAAACTGCGCTTTAATATTTTTAATTACAGACGCATCTTCCTGATACGTAATTATTTTATCTCCATTTGCAAAAATCATGAGTCCACTCCTCTTATCGGTAAAAGAATTCCAATTCGCCGGCAACGTATTCCGTAAAGTTGCCCATGGCGATGCCAAAAACAATTATTGCAATGATGACGCCGACGAAACCGATAGTGATTCCGACGATTTTAATGTCATTTCTTAATAGGTACGTGACGACGAAATGCGTCAGTATAACTATTGCAACAACAAGTAATATTAAAATTAATATAAACATAAGCCACCTCATTCCCGGAGAGTGATTGACACCCATTCCCGAGCACTGTTTATCATGAATAAGTCAACTTGACCATTCTCGTATTTAAGACGCAAATCATTCAACGTTATGTTCTTTTCGGTAATTATTTTTTCATCAATTAAAAACTGCCTCATCACACCGTTAAGAATGCCTGCAGACAGCGGAGGCGTGTAAAACTCCCCCGCTTCTTTAATGACGATGCTGCCGATATTAAACTCCGTAATATCTAAGTTATCATTATAATATAAAACGACGTCAGAATCATTTGTTTTCCCGTGGTACTGATGTCTCACTGTTGTTTTATGTACGATAAAGTCCGGTGCACCTTGTATCGGCGCCTTGGCAAGCACGGCTGTCATCGGCTGATTGTTCTCTTCAAGTACCGCGTGCGAGATGTTTAAAAAACCATCACGTGACAGTGTCGCACGGAGTTTATATACTCCGGACAGAAGTTCGTTTTCTTCTATATAAGATGTAATTGCTGGTTTGAAATCAGCTGGTTCGAAATTAAAGTGTGCCGCACTCTTATTAAGCCGGCTGCTGTGATAATCGAGGCGTTTAACGTCACCGTCTTCCAGACGCATCGTTTCGATTAATTCATACTGCCCCTGTTTTAAGAATGAAGTTTTGTGCAGTATTTCCTCGAACTCGGACGAGGCATTCGAATCGTATGTAATTCCCCCGCCCGCACTGTAAATATAACGGTCCCCCGTAATTGTCAGCGTGCGGATCGGCACGTTGAACACAGCAGACGTATCAGGATATAAAATCCCGAGCGCGCCGCAGTAAAAACCGCGCGGCGTTTTCTCCAGCTTCTCAATCAGGCGCATCGTCATCTGTTTCGGCGCGCCGGTAATTGACCCGCATGGGAACAATGCATCAAATGTATCACTTAATGTTACATCATCCCGTACGTCCGCTTCCACTGTCGAGATCATCTGATAGACCGTCTGATATTTTTCAATCGTAAATAACTCAGCCGCTCTGACTGAATCAAGCTTGGCAATTTTCGATATGTCGTTTCTTAAAAGGTCGACGATCATGACGTTTTCCGCCTGATCTTTTTTTGAATTCCTTAAGAACTCATAGCTCTTTTTATCTTCCTCTGGATCTTCAAATCTCGGTGCTGTGCCCTTCATCGGCTTCGTCGAGATTTTACGGTTTCCATCCATTTCAAAGAACAGTTCCGGCGACAGACTGACGATCTGCTTGTCGTCATAATCGATATACATCGCGTAGTCGCCGTTGTTCTGTGCGCTTAATTTTAAAAACAGCTGGTGGCTGTCGCCGGAGAAGTCTCCGTACAGACGCGTCGTGTAGTTCACCTGATACGTATGCCCATCCAGTATATAATTTCTGACCTGCTCAATATTGTTTTCAATTTCTTCGCGGGTTTCGCTGAGTTCAGGTGCACTCATTTGATACATTTCAGGCTGTTTCCCGCCTAAAAATTCGGCGTAGGATACCGGTTTTTCATAAATGCCGATAATGTAATCATCTTTTTCATACGTCACACCGATTACCGCATAAAACCCATCTTTTTGATACTGTTCAGCTTTATTTAAAGCGGTGTGAAACGGTGTCTCCTTCGTAATTACTTCGACAGGATTGGTAAAGTACAGATTTTCCACCGTACCGTTCTTCTTAAATTTTGTATGTGCTCTCATGACTTTCCTCCACTGCAATTCGTATAAAGTTATTGAGCTGTGCTCTGCCGTGTTCCGATAATATGGCTTCCGGATGATACTGGACACCGAATACAGGATAGTCTTTATGCCGGATTGCCATGTTAATACCGCCCGCCGTGCGGCCGGTAATATTAAATTCTTCAAGCTCGCCCGTGCATGTTAATGAATGATAACGGCAACCTGCAACAGGTGACTCAATATCTTTATAGAGTCCTTTGCCGTCATGATGCACATCATAGGCGTGCCCGTGAACCGGACGCTCGCCGCGTGTGACGATTCCGCCGAACATATGCCACAGCATCTGATGGCCGAGGCAGATTCCCAATACCGGAAGTTTCTTATAATGTCTTCCGATAAACTCCAGCACTTCCGGGCGGTCTTTAGGATGCGACGGCCCCGGAGAAATAATGATGCCGATAATGTTGAATTCCTCAATCAGTTTATCGTTCAGCTGATCAGGTGTGACCACTTTAATTCCGGCATTATATGGATTGCTCTCGATGTAATGAACGAGATTATATGTAAATGAATCGTAATTGTCTATCATTAATAAATTCACTGGTCTTCTCCCTGCATGTAATTTCCTTAATAATATCATATACAAATCAATTTAAATAACACAATAGGTACCTGGTATGATGAAAAACCGCCGGCTCTCATGTAGACTTAACATTAAATGAAGACAAATATCGTACTTACATAAGAAGGGTGATCTATGTCTAACCGGAAGTCCAGAATATGGACGAAAGATTTTATCATTATCGTCATCGCGAACTTTTTTATTTTTACATCGTTTCAAATGACGCTGCCGACGCTGCCGCTTTACGTACAGGAAATCGGTTCAAATGAGACCTGGGTCGGCATTATCGTCGGGATTTTCACTTTCTCCGCCTTGTTAATCCGTCCGTTCGGAGGAAAGATGCTCGATACGACAGGCCGTGCACCTGTGTTTATAACGGGTCTGGTTATTCTCGTCATCTCCTTATACTCGCTCGCTATCAGTACGACCATATTAATCCTGGTTGTTGTTCGGATTGTGCAGGGGGTCGGCTGGGGACTGTCGAATACAGCATCCGGCACAATTGCTTCTGACTTAGTTCCGAAAGACCGCCGGGGAGAAGGCCTCGGATTTTTCGGGTTGAGCGGTAACCTCGCGCTCGCGATCGGTCCGGCACTCGGACTGTTTTTAGTGAATCATATCGAGTTCTCTACGCTCTTTATTATTTGCGGGTCGCTTACAATGATTGCATTGGTGCTTGCGCTGAACGTGCGCTACGTAAAACCGGAACCGCTGACAGATGTAGAGATACAGGAAGATGCTGATACTGCGACGCGTTTTAATTTCGTTGAAAAAAGAGCACTGCCCGCTTCTGCATTACTATTTTTCATTACATTTACATTCGGCGGCATTGCAACGTTCCTGCCGGCATACACATTCTCAGAAGGCTTTCAGCCTCACTATATTCAAATTTATTTTATTCTTTACGCATTTGCACTCGTTACGACGCGCTTCTTCGCCGGGCGCATCTACGACCGACGCGGACTCGCAATTGTCTTTATACCTGGTATTATTTTAATTATTTCAGGACTTACACTGCTTGCGATTTTGGACAGTCCGATATATCTGTTCGCCGGCGCAATTTTGTACGGACTCGGCTTCGGTACAGTCCAGCCCGCACTGCAGGCCTCTGCGATAAATACCACACCGCCCCGTAAACGCGGTATGGCAAACGCAACATTCTTTTCTGCATTCGATTTAGGTGTCGGACTCGGTGCCATTACATTCGGACTCGTCGCACAATACGCAGACTACAGTTCGATATACTGGATCAGTGCAGCGAGCGGGGTTCTCTCTCTGGTATTGTTCTTTATCTTAAGAAGCTCACGAAAAATTGTATAAAAAAATTATGTCCAAAATGTTTAGATTCTCCTGAAACAGGCAATGTATTCTAGTAGAATAAAGCTTTTATAAATTTTAGGAGGTAATAAATATGGGTTGGTTATGGACAATTATCGTCGGCGGTATTTTAGGCTGGCTTGCAGGAGCAATAGTTAGTAAAGATATTCCATTTGGTATTATCGGTAACATTTTAGCAGGTATCATCGGTGCATCAATTGGTAACGCACTCGGTCTCGACTTTGGACCGACAATTGGCGGCATGAGCGTCATTGGTACACTACTCGGTGCAATTATTTTAATCCTTGTAGTATCATTCATCTTTGGAATGCTCAAAGGCAACAAAAAAGCGTAAATAATATGATTATTAGAGCGGAATCCTTAAGAAGGGATTCCGTTTTTTGTGTTTATTGCGGATGGCGCATTAGTTGGGAGGAAATCGAGTGGACTAATGCGAAATTATTGGGAAAATGCATTAGTTTGATAAATACGTGCGACACTAATGTGAATATTGAAGCAAAACGCATTAGTAAGACGAAAATACGCAGTACTAATGCGATACGAGAGCAAAAACGCATTAGTCATCGATAATTACGCTGCACTAATGTAAAAATCACGATAAAACGCATTAGTCAGCTGTATTACCACCTTAGCAATGCGAAAACGAGCAGGAATCCAATTTTTCGTCACCCCCTGCTCATTTCATCCCACATTTTGAGCAGATGAACATTTTTCACCACCAGCCGCCTTACCTCACGCCGTCAAACCATCTTATCTCCCTCATTTTTGTTATAATCAGCATGCAGCACATCATTATTTGCAAGGAGTTTTACACATGAAGAAGTTTATCAACGCAACGATTTATGGTGATTCGGATTCAACTGAAATTTTAATTGAAGATAATAAATTTAAAGCTATTGGCACCAACCTCGGCGATGCTGATGAAGTCATCGACCTCGAAGGAAAACTTGTGCTCCCGCCTTACGTCGATCCGCACCTGCACCTGGATTATATTTTCTCAGGACTCGGCGAAGGCAATGCCAATGTTTCCGGTACATTATTTGAAGGCATTCAGCGCTGGAGTGATAACAAGAAAGATTTAACTGAGGATAAAGTTCGCGTATCCGCACTAAAAGGCATTCAAAAAGAAGTCAGTCACGGCGTGCAGTATATTCGCACGCATGTTGATGTGACTGATCCCAACTTAACTGGAATGAAGGCACTGCTTAAATTACGTGAAGAGTTAAAAGATATCGTGACATTACAGCTGGTTGCATTTCCGCAGGAAGGGTTCTTCAGATATAAAGGTGCAGCAGATTTAGTCAGAAAAGCGCTCGAAATGGGTGCTGATGTTGTCGGCGGTATTCCTCATTTCGAAATTTCTTACGAGCACGGTGTCGAGTCATTAAAACAGATTGTTGACCTGGCACTCGAATTCGACGTCATGATTGATATTCACTGTGATGAAAACGATGATCCGAACAGCCGCTTCTTCGAAGTACTGAACGCGCTCGTGATGGAAAAAGATTATGGTTCGAAAACAACAGCAAGTCATACGACAAGCTTCGGTGCTGTTGAAGCAAGCTACGCTAATAAAATGATGGGCTTATTCAAAGAGTCTAAGATTAACTTTATTTCATGCCCGACTGAAAATGCTCATTTGCAGGGACGCGGAGATGTTTATCCGAAAAGACGCGGTCTGACCCGCGTGAAAGAACTGCTTGAGAACGGCAATAATGTGGCATTTGCACAGGATTCAATTGCGGATTACTGGTACCCGCTCGGCAACGGCAATATGATGAATATTTTAGATAACGGCATTCATCTGGCGCATTACACGCATATCGATGAAATTAACAAAGCACTCGATTTGATTACGATAAATGGTGCGAACGTAATGAACATTGAAGATTACGGCATCAAGCAGGGAAATTCAGCAAACTTTATCGTACTGGATGCAAGTGACGCGTATGAAGCAGTACGTGAACGGGCTGAAGTGCTGGCCTCAGTCAGAGACGGCGAGTATTTATTTAAACGTGAAGTCCGTAAAAATGAAATGGAAATCGATTTTTTAAGCAAATAAACAATACAAAAAAACGCTGTACGGATATAAAATTCCGTACAGCGTTTTAATTTTAAGCTCCCCAAACCTCATCGGAGATTTCTTTAACCAGCTGAAGTTTTGCCCACTGCTCCGCTTCAGTCAGATTATTCCCTTCTTCCGTCGAAGCGAATCCGCACTGCGGACTGAGACACAGTCTGTCCTTATCGATGTATTTCGCCGCTTCTTCAATGCGCGCTATAATATCTTCCTTATTTTCAAGCTCCGGCACTTTAGATGAAATCAATCCAAGAACAACCTGCTTATCACCACTCACTTTAGCAAGCGATTCAAAACCGCCGGCACGTTCAGTATCGAACTCGAGATAATAGCCATCAACATTTTCTTTACCGAATAATTCATCGGAGACTTTATCGTAAGCACCTGACGACGCCCATGTTGAACGGTAGTTTCCGCGGCAAACATGTGTCGTAACCGTCAGTCCTTCAGGTTTTCCAGCGATTGCACTGTTGTTCAGCTCAACATATTTCTCACTTAATGATTCAACAGTAAATTCGTCATTCATACTCTTCCAGAATTCCTCATCGACAATCATGCCCCAGGTACAGTCATCCAGCTGCAGATTCGTACAACCCGCTTCATGTAATTCCTTAATGAATGTCTGATAAGCCGCTGCGATATCTGCGAGCAGTTCCGCTTCATCCGGATAAACTGCATCTGTCGCCGCTTTATTTTCAGGACGGACGAGCTCTGCTAAAAACTGTGCCGGTGCCGGAATCGTCTGACGTGCAATGACGTCACCATCTGCGAGCTCACTCACAAATTTAAAGTGTTCGATAAACGGATGATTTTCCCCGCTTAATTTCCCGGTCAACCGTGCAGTCTCTGCTCTCGTTTCAACCTCGGCAAATTTATAACCGTGCTCAACTTCCACTTTCTCAACGCCCTGAAGCCCCCAGAAGAAATCAAGGTGCCACCATGAACGGCGGAATTCTCCATCGGTAATCGCTTTTAAGCCGATATCTTTCTGCTTTTGTATAAGTTCTTTTATCGTGTCGTTTTCAACTGAAGTCAGTTCATCTTGTGAGATGCTGCCATTTTTAAAATCCTCGCGTGCTGCTTTTAACTTTGCCGGACGTAAAAAGCTCCCGACGTTATCAAATTTAAAAGGTGCTGTTTTTACTGCTACTGGTGACATAGCTGACCACTCCTTCATTCGTTTATATAAATTTATGTTAGCACGGGTCCGCCGTAATAGCATTACCGTTTAAATTCATGGTCAGTTATAACTTTTAGCTATAGCATTATACGTAGATCAGTTTAAACTCTTCCACGACAATCTCCTCTGACTCGTTGAACTCAAGTCCCATTTCAGGATACAGCCATTCAAAAAAATCGAGATGTGCCTGTCTCCAATACGATAAAGTCCGGTCGCCCTCGCCTTCTTTATAAGCGATTTCTTCGCCGGCATCTTTAAAAACAATCGTATAAACTTTTGTACATTCGATAATACATTTTGGAGAATCATCTGAATCAAGCACGATACTTACCTCTCCTATTTCAGGCAGACTCTCATTCTCAACTTCATACTCTTTTAAACTGCTGCATGTTAAAGTTTTCTTTCCCGAAACTACCAGCTCAGCAAGTTCCTCCGGATCCACTCCGAACTGCCACGCTGTATAATTCTTTCCTTCGTATCTCGGATTTTCATTAATAAATTCTTTCCAGTATTGTTGTGTCGGCATTTTCATCCCCCGTTGCTAGTAAATATCCTTCCTATGTCCAACATCAATGGTAAGCACAATAAGCTCATCATCATTAATTGAAACAATCACACGATATTTGCCTATTCTATACCTCCAGTAATCTTTAAGGTTCCCTTTAAGCGCCTTACCAAACTGTCTTGGTTCAGGAGATTTATCTATATTTTTTTCCAGCCACTTAATAATTATTTTTCTATCGTTGTCGTCAAGTTTCTTCAGCGTTTTTAAAACCTTTTTATTGAATAATAATTTATACTTCATCTAATAACCAAATTCTTTTTTAACGTCTTCAAGACTGATTACTGCCTCGTCATCTTCAGACCATTCTTTATATGCTTTATCTGCTGAATTCACATCATACATGTCTTCCAGTTCTTCAATAGTGTGCTCTTTAACAACTTCAGTAATACTTTTACCAAGAAAGTTTGCCATGTACCTTAAGAATTCATTTTCCTCTTCAGTTACTCTAATAGTAATAGTTGGCATTGAGTTACCTCCTCTTAAATGTATTGTTAGAATTATTGTATTACGTTTGTAAGACGATAGCAATCATCATCCCATCTGCATTTCATACATCTTACTGTAATTTTGACCTAACTCTATTAATTCCTGATGATTGCCCTGCTCTTTAATTTCGCCGTTTTCCAAGAGAATAATTTGATCTGCATGCTGAATTGTCGACAGCCTGTGAGCGATTATAAACGTGGTACGGTCTTTTGACACGACATCCATCGCATACTGAATCAGCTGTTCTGTTTCCGAATCGATGTTACTCGTCGCTTCATCCAGCACAAGTACTTTCGGATTAAATGCGAGAGCTCTGGCAAATGATATCAGCTGTCTTTCACCTAAAGAAAGCGTCGCGCCCCGCTCTGCGAGTTCCGAATAAATGCCATCTGACAGCCGCGCCATAAGCGGTGCTGCCCCGACGTCTTCAAGCGCCTTTAATGCTTCCTCTTCCGTAATGTTTTCATTGTTCAGCCGCACATTGTAAAGAAGAGTACCGCTGTAAATAAACGGATCTTGCAGCACGATAGACATAAACTGTCTTAAGCTCTGTTTATCGATGTCTTTCGTATCGTTGTCATCGAAATAAATCGCTCCGCCGTTCGGATCGTAAAATCGCATCAAGAGATTAATAATCGAACTTTTACCTGACCCGGTATGTCCGACAAGCGCAATCGTATCACCCTGTACTGCATCGATATTAATATTTTTTAAAACATCTCTTTTACCGTCATATGAAAAATTCACATTACGGAATGAAATGTTGCC
>CANRKV010000047.1 GCA_947631305.1 uncultured Jeotgalicoccus sp. | reverse complement strand
ACGCCTCACTCGTCTGACGATGACGATAAATACCGCGAGGCTGATGAGCTCGCTAAAAATAAAGAAGACGACTGCCTCGAGTCATTTATATTTACTCGATGAAAAGATAATAGATGAAGCATGGCTTGAAACAGCGGAAGCTGAAATCAAGGATACTGTAAACAAAGCGACAAAAGCTGCTGAAGCTGCACCGTATGCAGAAGCAGAACACGCTTTAAAACACGTTTATGAGGAGGTAAACAATGGCTAAATTGTCTTATCTCGATGCAATTCGCGATGCACTGTTCGTCGCGATGGAACAGGATGATAATGTATTTGTATTAGGTGAAGATGTCGGTAAAAAAGGCGGCGTCTTTAAAGTAACAGAAGGCCTGCAGGAAAAATTCGGAGAACTGCGTGTACTCGATACACCGCTCGCTGAAAGTAATATTGTCGGCACAAGTGTCGGTGCAGCGATGATGGGTAAACGCCCGGTTGCTGAAATTCAGTTCGCTGAATATATTCTGCCTGCAGTCAACCAGATATTAAACGAAGCGGCTAAAGTCCGCTACCGTTCAGATAACGACTGGAATGCACCAATGGTTATCCGTGCTCCGTACGGCGGAGGAATTCACGGCGCGCTGTATCACTCGCAGTCTATCGAATCGCTTTTCGTTTCAACACCGGGACTTAAAGTTGTTGTACCGTCAACACCTGCGGATGCTAAAGGATTATTAATGGCGGCTATTAAAGATAACGACCCTGTATTGTTCTTTGAACATAAGAAAGCATACCGTTTATTAAAAGGTGATGTACCGGAAGGCGATTACACAATTCCGCTTGGTAAAGCCGACGTGAAGCGTGAAGGTGATGACATTACCGTTATTACTTACGGACTGTGTGTCAATTATGCAATCCAGGCTGCAGAGCAGTTAAAAGAAGAAGGCTATGAAGCAGAAATACTGGATCTGCGCACGCTTTATCCGCTTGATAAAGAAGCGATTATTAAAGCGGCTTCGAAAACAGGAAAAGTTCTCTTAGTAACTGAAGATAACCTTGAAGGCAGTCTGATCAGTGAAGTGTCTGCGATTATCGGTGAAAACTGTCTGTACGACCTCGATGCGCCGATTATGCGTCTCGCAGGACCTGACGTGCCGTCGATGCCTTATGCACCGCCGATGGAAGATTACTTCATGATGAATCCTGAAAAGATTTACAAAAAAATGCTCGAACTGAGCGAGTATTAAGAGGTGACAAAAATGACGGAAATTACAATGCCAAAACTCGGGGAAAGTGTAACCGAGGGAACGATAGAAAACTGGCTGGTTAAAGTTGGCGATCACGTCAGCGAATACGATCCGGTTTGTGAAGTTAACACAGCAAAGGTAACAGCTGAAGTGCCATCAGTGCATGACGGTGTGATTACTGAAATACTCGTCGAAGAAGGCGAAACAGTCGATGTCGGTGCTCCAATTTATAAAATTGAAGTCGACGGTGAAGCACCTGCTGCTGAAAAAACTGACAGCAGCACTTCAGAGCCCGAAAGAGAAGAGCCAGTTAAAAGCGCAAAGCCTGCCATGCCTAAACAGCAGGGCGACCGCAGATTATCACCTGTCGTAATGCGCCTGATTGGCGAGCATAATATTAATATCGACGAGCTCGAGGGCAGCGGTTTTAACGGCCGTATTACTAAAAAAGATGTTGAGAAGTATCTTGCTGACGGTCCGGTTAAACAAGCTGAACCAGTACAGCAGACAGCAGAAAAACCTGAACCGGTTCAAGCACCAAAAGCTAAATCATCTGTTCAGAGCGGCGAGTCGATTAAAGTCTCAGGCGTACGTAAAGAAATTGCCAAGCGCATGGTTCAGTCAAAAACTGAAATTCCTCACGCATGGCTGATGATGGAAGTCGACGCGACAAACATGGTCAATCTGCGCAACAAACACAAAGCAGCATTTAAAGAAAAAGAAGGATATAATTTAACATTCTTCAGCTTTTTCGTTAAAGCAGTGTCTGAAGTACTGAAAGATTATCCAATTTTAAACAGTTCATGGGACGGCGACACAATTACCGTGCATGATGATATCAACTTATCAATCGCCGTGGCGAATGAAGATAAGCTGTTTGTGCCGGTAATTAAAAATGCCGATGAACGTTCTTTAACGGGTATCGCCAAATCAATCAGCACGCTTGCAAATAAAGCGCGTTCGAATAAATTAACAGGCGACGATATGGCCGGCGGCACGTTCACTGTGAATAACACAGGTGCATTCGGTTCAGTTCAGTCGATGGGTATTATTAACCAGCCTCAGGTAGCTATTCTGCAGGTGGAATCAATCGTCAAGAAACCGGTCTTTATCGGAGATATGCTCGCAGCACGCCATATGGTTAATCTGTGTCTGTCTATCGACCACCGCGTTCTCGATGGATTAGTTGCAGGAGAGTTCCTGAAAGCTGTGAAAGAAAAAATTGAAAATCTCAATCCGGATGCGGATTCAGTTTATTAACTTTACAAATAGTCATGCGCTCGCTAAAATAAACAGTACTGACATGACTTTTAATGAGTCGTATAAAGGAGATTTTTAAAATGGAATTGGATTTTAATTTATACATGCAGGATTTAGTTCAGAATGCGCGTAACGAATTAACTGAAGCAGGCTACACAGAACTGCGTTCACCTGATGAGGTTGATGCACACTTAAACAAAGAGGGTACTGCACTTGTCATGGTAAACTCTGTGTGCGGCTGTGCCGGCGGAATTGCACGCCCGGCAGCAATTCATTCGTTAAACTACGACAAACTGCCGGACCAGGTACTTACAGTATTTGCCGGTCAGGATAAAGAAGCAACTGAACAAATGCGTGACAAAGCACCTGATCATTTACCATCATCTCCATCATTCGCGTTTTTCAAAGACGGTAAAATCGTCGACATGATCGAACGCCACGAAATTGAAGGCCATGAGATTATGAGCGTTATTACCGGACTTCAATCATGGTTTGAAGAGCACGGAAAAGAAGCTTAATACAACAAAACACCCTCCAATGGCAGCTGCCGAAAGAGGGTGTTTTTATAATAATATTAAAATGAAGTTAAGTAGCTGACGCCCATTAACAGGCCGGAAACTACGATGAGAATTACCATAAACCATATGATAAGCCTCTGAACTTTTTTATTACCCATTCATTCATCCATCCTTAAGAATTTATTGTTATAATAACTATACATGAAGACAAATCAATATATCAACTGCTGGAGGCATATTTTATGAATAAAGAACGTCTGACAGAACAATTTTTGGAAATCGTACAAATCGATTCAGTATCAGGACAGGAGCGCCAGGTTGCAGATTATTTATTAAATCTGCTGAATGAACTGGAACTTGCCGGTTTTGAAGATGATACACAGGAAGTAACAGGCTACGGTGCCGGAAACTTAATCTTCACGCTGAAAGGCGAGGAAAAGATCTCTCCCGTCGCATTTATGGTACATATGGATACTGTAACTCCGGGTATCGGCGTTAAAGCCCATATCGAAGACGGTTACGTATATTCTGACGGCACGACAATTCTGGGTGCTGACGATAAAGCAGGAATATCTGCGGTTATCGAAGCAGTACGCGTGCTGCAGGAAGAAAATATTCCTCACGGTGACGTCGAAGTCATTATTACTGTCGGAGAAGAAACCGGCTTAATCGGAGCGAAGGCTCTTGATATTAAAAATATTAAAAGTAAATTCGGATATGCAGTGGACGGTACAGGCCAGGTAGGCACAATCGTTAACCGTGCACCATCACAGACAAAAATTAAAGCGACTATTTTCGGTAAGAAAGCACATGCCGGAATTGAACCTGAAAAAGGAATCAGTGCAATTAACTTAGCTGCAAAAGCAATCAGCAAGATGAACCTCGGCCGCATCGATGACGAAACAACATCAAACATCGGTACAATCAAAGGCGGACAGGCAACGAATATCGTTGCAGACAACGTGGAAATCTTAGCAGAAGTGCGCAGTTTATCAGATGAGAAACTTCACGCTGAATCAGATAAAATTAAAACAGCATTTGAAGAAACAGCAGCAGAACTAGGCGGCAGCGCTGATGTGCAGGTAGATATCATGTATCCGTCACTGCATGCCCCTAAAGAAGACGCTGTTATTACAACAGCAGCAGAAGCAATTAACAATATCGGCAGAGAATCAAATATTATAAGCCTCGGCGGCGGAAGTGACGGCAATATCTTCCACGGTCAGGGCGTACCGACAGCAATTCTAGGTGTTGGTTATGAATACATTCACACAACAAGCGAGCGTATGCCGCTTGAAGAATTGTATAAAATAACTGAACTGATTGTTGAGATCGTTAAAGTACATTACGCAAACGAAAGTAAATAAAATTATATTAAGCCGGGACAGTAGTCCCGGCTTTTTTGTGCGGTTTTCGCGCTCATGTATATGGAAAGCCGGATTCGTATACATGAGAGTTGCTCATGTATATGCAAAAAGGGATACATAGTCATGAAACTTGATCATGACTATGATTAAGGAGTTACGTATATATGAGAGTCCGTCATGCCTATGTAAACGGAAATCCGTATGCATGAGACCCGGTTGCAGTCCCTCACATCGGGCTGATTAAGCATATTTGACCGCATGAACGAACCACATAGAGATGAATAGCTGCATACAACATAAAACCCGCCAAAAATCATAGGATTTTTAGCGGGCTCATTATTTTATTCGTCTAAAGCCTGCCATACCTGAATTTTAGTAGTGGGGTCTTCAAAAGAGTAAGTGTGCTTAATTAATTCGAGCGAGAAATCGCAAGTCATGTTGATGTTTTCTCTGAAGTGCCATCTTCTGAATATATATTCGTATACTTTATCGATGGCAACGCCTGGTTCACCGGATGTTTCAAATACTTCATAGTTCATCGTCTCGGTAAATGTTTCGTCAAATGGTGTGTGCTGATAGCTTGCTGTTCCGACGAATATTTCTATTTCTCCGTCGACAAAGCGTTCCTGCACAAATATGCCTTTTACGAAACCGTCGTTGTATCTTAATATTTCATCAATCAGTCCATCACGTTCAAGAATTTTTAAAAACTTGTACTTGTAGTCGGAGTGATATGAATTAATATCGAAGTACTGTGCAATACCAATCAGTCTGAAGCTTTCTACAAAACTTCTGTACGACGGGTATTTAGGTTTTTTAGTCGGCACAACTTCAAATGAAATATAATCCAGCAGATCGATTTTTTTAATATTGCGCTCTGTCTCGTGCACCGAAATACCAAATGTGCGAGTGTAGAGTTTTTTGAAACTATCAACATCGCGGTAGCCGTAATATTTAATAATATCAATAAGACGTCTGTGACCCTGATAAACTTCATATGCAATTTCAGTCATACGTCTTTTTTCCTGGTACTGGGACGGAGTCATTCCGACGAGGGATGTAAATATCGTCATAAATGATTTTTGTTCCACGCCCATACTTTCCAAAACCTCACCGAAATCTATATTTTCTCTGAGGTGGTCTTCTATATATACGATAAATCTTTCTACGAATCGAATCGTTTCCATGTAATCACCTATACTTAATGTACTCTTATTTATTATTCCACCCGCGGCTGAAAAACACAACTGATTATATGATATAATTAAACAATTAATTAACGAGGTGTCGAAATGAAATTTACTGTTTTAGGCTCGGGCGCCGGGCTGCCGTCCAAAGATAGAAATACGCAGAGTTTTGTTATTGACTGTGTACTTGAGTACAATGAATATATTTTAATCGATGCCGGTGAAGCTTTGCAGCACCGCATCCTTCATACTCATATTAAACCATCTAAAATAAAAAACATATTTATTACGCATCTTCACGGCGATCATATTTTCGGACTGCCCGGATTTTTATCGTCGAGAGCGTTCCAGGGCGGGGAAGGTATTCCTTTGAAAATTTACGGTCCAAAAGGACTTGCTGAATGGCTGCAGACGACATTCCGTATATCGGAAAGTACGCTCAACTATCCGCTCGAAATTGTTGAAATCACTCCTCATATGAATTTACGTCTGAACAATTTTGATGTTCATGTCGTCCCATTATCTCATGGTATTGAGTCATACGCCTTTATTTTTAAAGAAGATGACAAAATAGGGGAGCTGCAGACTGATAAACTCCGCGAGCTGGGGTTAAAACCAGGTCCTGTTTACGGCGAAATTAAATCGAGTGATACGTTCGCTGTCGGTGATACTGTATATAACACGTCAGACTTTATCGGTGAAACAATCAGAGGCCGTAAAATTACGGTACACGGTGATACTCGCTTGAACAGTGATGATGAGTATTTGAAACTGATAAACGGCTCGGACTTAATCGTGCATGAAGCGACATTTTTAAAAGAGGAAAAAGAAAAAGCACATGATTATTTCCATTCGGAAATTAACCAGGTGCTCGATGTTTTTACAGCTATTAATTATAAAATGCTGATGTTCGTTCATATCAGCAGCCGCTATACCGATGAAGATATTAAAGAAGTTAATGCTGATTTAAATAACCGTGCTGTTATTGCTTACGATTATTTTGAACTTCCCATCCCGCGTAACGTTCAATAAATTCTGAGACCGTCTGGCGGTACTGTTTTGGATTGCGGTTGTAGCTTTCTACATGATTGCCGCGTTCCGGGTACCATTGTTCTTTCGGCCCTTTTTTCTTATCGTACAGCTGTTCAGTCGATTCATATGGAATAAATGAATCACGTTTTGAATGGATAAACAGTACAGGCTGCTCGATTTTATCGACTACTTTAATCGGTGATACGTGATACAGGCTGAATTTACTGCGTACTTTTAAGAAAACGTAAGTGAAAAGCAGGACCACCGGCGATGCGACACGTGAATACGATGTGTAAATGTGTGCGAGCTGATCTCTGAACTTCGCAAATGATGCATCCGAAACATAAAACTTCGCTTTATTTGAAAGTTCACCGGCATACAGCAGTGTTGTTGCAGCACCCATCGATTCACCGTGGACGCCGAACTCGATATCATCGCCGTAGTTCTCAAGCAGGTATTCAATAACTGTTTCGAGATCGAACTTCTCATAGAAACCGTATGTTGAGTCGACGCCGCCTGTATTACCGTGACGGCGTGCATCGTAGACAACACAGTTAAAGCCCATGTCTTTAAATAAATTGACGTATTTCGTTGAACTGAGTTTGTTCTCCGATACACCGTGGCAGATAACGATCCATTTGTTCGTCTGATTCGGATAAATAAAAGATGCACTGATATCATAGCCGAATCGTGAAGGAACGTTGACAATGTCTTTCGGAAGTTTATCGTATTCTTCCATATTCATCCGTTTAGCACGCGTTTCACGGCGCTTAATGATTTCAACATCTCTCAATTTAAAAAACATAATCTGGCTCGAGGCAAAGTAGCCGAGCGATATAAACATCACAGCTGCCGATACGAAGAGAGCGGCGAGCCATTTGTAAAAACTTTTCATTTGTTATCCTCCATTCTGTTAACAAACATTATTATATCACCTGTATAATATTTTCAAATCCTTATTTTTATAATATAATGTGATATATTTAAGATAACTATTGAAAAGCGGTGATGACTATTACGAATGAACATTTAATAGAAAATACACGTTCCAAAGAAGATATTTATGATGGTAAAATAATCGATGTCAAAAAACTGACTGTAGAATTGCCAAACGGCAAAGAAGCATACAGGGAAGTTGTCTATCATAAAGGAGCAGTCGCTGTTATAGCGATTGACAGGGAATATATGTATTTTGTCAAACAGTTTAGAATTTCAACTGAAGAAGTACTGCTCGAAGTACCGGCAGGAAAAATTGAAATTGATGAACATCCTGATGAAACAGTGAAAAAAGAATTAAAAGAAGAAATCGGCGGAGAGTCGGACAATATTAAAAAGCTCTATGAATTTTACGTATCACCCGGATTCTCAAATGAATTGATTCATTTATACGAAGCATCAGACGTTTCGTTCGGTGATTCTCAATTGGAAGAAGATGAATTCCTCGATATTGTTAAAGTTCCGCTAAAAGAATTAAAAGAAAAAATGCATAACGGCGAGTTCAGAGATGGTAAAACACTGGTTGCTGTACACCATGTGCTGCTGTCACAAAGTTATTTATAATCATTACAAATAACTGTTAAAACTATGCTATCTTATGTATAATTGTTATTAATAAGATTATGAAAGTTGGAAGGTGCAGTTGTGGAAAAAAGAATTGAGCGAATTAAAGAGGCATTGCACGATGCTCGGTATAAACTAACTCCACAGCGTGAAGTCACTGTGAGAGTACTACTCGAAAACGAAAGCTCTCATTTGAGTGCTGAAGATGTTTTCATGAAAGTAAAAGATAAATATCCGGAAATCGGACTGGCAACAGTATACCGTACACTGGAACTCTTAAATGAACTGAATGTCCTCGACAAAGTGAATTTTGGCGACGGCGTATCAAGATATGATCTCAGAAAAGAAGGTGCACAGCACTTTCACCATCATTTAATTTGCATACATTGCGGTTCGGTTGAGGAGATTGAAGAAGATTTACTGACAGATGTTGAGAAAATCGTAACACGTGATTTTAATTTCGACATCATCGACCACCGTCTAACCTTCCATGGTGTTTGCAAATTGTGCAAAGGGAAAGAAGGAGACACAGATGCTTAAACGTTATATCGATGAATACTTAACGTATTTAAAGATTGAAAGAGGTTTAAGTGATGCATCGATATCATCATATAAACAGGATTTAAAACAATACAGCCAATATTTAAGTGATGAAAATGTTACGGGTGTCGAGCAGATTACGACAGAAATCCTCGTAACATTTTTACAGTTTTTATCGCTTAACGGCAAAAGTAATAAAACAATCAGAAGAGTGCAGTCGACACTCAGAAACTTTCATCAGTTTTTGCAGCTCGAGCAGGTTATCGAGACGAACCCTGCACTCCGACTGAATACACCTAAAGAAGAACGTGAGCTGCCGGTAGTGCTGACTGTTGATGAAATGGAAACACTGCTGCATTCACCGGATTCGAGTGCACAGGGAATACGCGACAACGCAATAATGGAACTTCTGTACGCAAGCGGGCTCAGAGTCAGTGAACTGATTAATTTAAAGCTCAGCGATCTTAATCTGGACATGGGTTTTATTCATGTATACGGCAAGGGTGACAAGGAAAGAATTGTCCCGACAACCGAGTATGTGGCAGATAAATTAAATAATTATATACAAAATCAGCGTTTAACGTTATTAAAGCATGAAAATACTGATATACTGTTCCTTACGAACAGAGGTAAAGGGTTCACCCGTCAGGGGTTATGGAAGACTATTAAAAAGTATGTGCTGATCAGCGGCATCAACAAAAACATTACGCCGCATACGTTCAGACACTCTTTTGCGACGCATTTAATTGAGAACGGTGCTGATCTTCGCGCCGTGCAGGAAATGCTCGGTCATTCCGATATATCAACCACTCAGGTGTACACACAAATCTCTGCGACGAAAATCAGAGAAATGTATAAGCAGTTCCATCCAAGAAAGTAGGTAAATTTATTATGTACAAAAAAATTCATTTAATCGTTCTTGATTCAGTCGGTATCGGTGAAGCACCGGATGCTGCTGAATTCGGAGACGTCGGCACGCATACTTTAAAACATACGCTTGAAGCGCATCCGAACACATTGCCTAATCTGGCAAAACTCGGTCTAGGCAATATCGATAAACTGCCGGGTGTTGATGAGACAGAAAATACTGCAGGATTCTACACAAAAATGCAGGAAGTATCTAAAGGTAAAGATACGATGACCGGCCACTGGGAAATTGCCGGCTTAAACATCGATACTGCGTTCAAAGTATATCCGGACGGATTTTCTGACGAGCTGCTGAATAAAATTACGGAAGCAACAGGACGCGGCATTGTCGGGAATAAACCGGCGAGCGGTACTGATATCATCGAAGAATTCGGTGAACACCAGATGGAAACAGGGGACTTAATCATCTACACATCTAATGACCCTGTACTTCAAATCGCAGCGAATGAAGAAGT
>CANRKV010000046.1 GCA_947631305.1 uncultured Jeotgalicoccus sp. | reverse complement strand
ATCGGGTGTATGAATGATACTTTGTAGCCGTACAGGTGAAGGTAGGGTGATGGCGGTCCGCCATACAGTTTATCTCCAACAAGCGGGGCGTTTAAGTGTTTCATATGCGCACGGATTTGGTGCGTACGTCCCGTTTCCAGTTCAATTGTCAGTTCTTCGTACTTGTCTGTAACTGTTTTTCCTGTGATGTGAGTAACAGCGTCTTTACCTGTTCGTGTCACATGGAAAATGTTCGTGTGCGGCATTTTACCAAGTGGGGCACTGATTTTCTGAACAGCTATTTTACTGTTTTTCTTAACGTGTCCCATGTAAATACGTTTAATGTTATTTTCAGCAAGCATATAGTCGAGCATTTTTTTCATATATGCGTTTTTAGCCATCAGTACAACTCCTGTTGTATCAACATCAAGACGGTGAACCGGCTCAACATAGTCGCTGTCAACAGTGTTGATAACATCGTTAACGAGCGTATTATGCTCTGTCGGTTCATTCGGATGTACTTTTTGGCCGGGCGGTTTAGATGCAATCAGCAGGTTTTCATCTTCGAAAAGAATAACTGCTTTTTTAGTACTCTTTTTATAACTGCTCGGTTCACTGAAGTCAGGCAGTGTGACAGAGTCACCTGTACTGAGTGCAGTTTTTACCGGCTGTACTTCATTATTAATGAGGATGTCTTTTGACATGCGCAGCCAGTGCAGTTCTTTTTTAGGAATATGAAGTGCGATAAGCATTTCTTCCAAAGTAGTTTCATTGAACTTCTCAGGTACGATAAATTTCATATTATTCTCCCGCAGCTGCTGTCATAAATTCTTCGAAACCTTCAGCTGACCCAGGATTACCTTCTAAACGTTCAACTTCTTCACCGTTTTCATAGTAAACAAGTGTCGGTGTTGCAGAGATGTTCCACTGTTCCCATGCGCCATCATATTCAAGCACATTCAGCTGTGTTACTTCTCCGTCGATACCGTTAAGTGCGTCTGTCAGCATTGGTGTTGCTTCCTGACAGTGTGAACATGTCGGGCTCCAGAAGTAGACGAATTCGCCTTCGCCTGAATTTACCATTTCTTCAACTTCTGCCGGTGTTTTGTTCGCCTGATAATTTTCATCATCAAGAAGATCGATTGTCGGTCCTGTCAGTTCGTCCGGTTCTTTATCAGTGTACGGATAATACCCCGAATCACTTAAACTTTCCGGATCTGATGTCTGATTGTTCATAAATAAAAATACTCCTACGAATACAACGACGATTAAACCAATAATGCCGTAAAAAATCTTATTGCCCATAATTAATAGCTCCTATTCTTTAATCTTTTTTAATGAAGAATGATAAAATGAAAATAATGATGAATGCAGTCAATGCAAGAAGCGGGATAGTAATAAAACCAGCCCAATTTATATATTGTACTGTACAGGACACACCCATACAAGCATTGGCGCTGTCACCGAGTGCCGGAATCTTTTGTAATGCATAATGATATGTAGATACCAAAATACCAATTCCGCTCATCACACGGACGTACAGCCCGGCATTAATATCGTTTTTAATGATGCCGATAAATGACAGCAGCACAATCGGATACATTAGAATCCGCTGATACCAGCACATCTCGCATGGCTCATACAGTCTGATTTCACTGAAGTACAACGAACCGAGCATTGCGACTAATGACACGATAAAAATCATTTGCATATACAATTTGTTATTTTTCATATCAGTGCCTGACCTTTCATTTTTATTTTGTAACTTACTTTTTTATTATAAGTGCTAATCACTGTATTAAGTGTAACAAATTTCTTACAATTTATTAAAAGAGGTGTCAATTGTGAAAAGTAAACTGCAGCTGTTAAAAGATATCGCAGAGTTTTTAAATACGGAGACACATCGTCAGTCGATGATTGACGGTGCTTTAGAAATGCTCATTGATCATTCCAACTTTAAAACCGGCTGGATTTTCTTTATCAATGAGGACGGTAAACATGAGCTGAGTGCGCATTATCAATTGCCGCCGACGCTGCAGCATAACAGCAATACTTATCTTTGCAATGATAAATGCTGGTGCGTAAATAAATTTAATAAAGGCGAGCTGTCAAATGCGACAAATATTGTCGCTTGTTCAAGGCTTGAAAAGGCGGCACGTGAAATGCCTGATGAAAATGACAATATTACGCATCATGCGACGGTACCGCTGATTTCCGGCGATGAATCGTTCGGCTTATTAAATGTAGCAAGTCCATACAGCACCGAATTTCAAAAAGATGAACTCGATTTATTAGAGTCTGTAGCATTTCAGCTCGGTTCTACATTAAAGAGACTCGATTTAACAACGCGTGAAAAAGAAAATATGATTATTAAAGAACGCCAGCGGCTCGCACGTGAATTGCACGATTCTGTTAATCAGATGCTGTTTTCCATCGGTATTACATCACATGCGGCGAAAGCCTTAAAAGATAGTGAGCAGACTGGTCTTGCTTTTGAAAGAATAGAAAATACATCGAAATATGCAATGAAGGAAATGAAAGCACTGATCTGGCAATTAAAACCGATTGGATTAGAAAACGGTATTATTGAAGCGGTTAAACATTACGCTAAGATTCTTGATTTGAATATAGAAGTTACGGTCAATGGATTTTATAATATAGCGGATGATATGGAAATAGAGCTGTACCGCATCGTCCAGGAAGGGCTTAATAATATTAGAAAGCATGCTGGAACAAAAGATGCGGAAGTACTGCTGGAAATTACAGATGAAGAGCTTATGCTCGTTATCAGTGATACAGGTAAAGGATTTATACCGGCTGAAAAAATTGGCCTGAGCCACGGTTTAACAAATATGCATGAACGTGTTCATAAGATGAACGGCGTGCTCGAAATTAAATCCGGTAAAGGGCAGGGCACCATATTAATTACACGATTAAAACTCGGAGGGAATTAAATGTACAATATAATTTTAACTGATGATCATCAGGTTGTCAGAGAAGGCATGAAGTTTTTATTATCCGCGACATCTGATATTAATGTAGTAAAGGATTTCGACAACGGTGCTGACACGCTTAAATATCTTGAAGATAATCATAACAATATTAATCTCGTATTAACCGATCTCGTTATGCCGGAAATGGACGGCATCGAGCTGACTAAATTATTAAAAGAAAAATATAAGCACATTAAAGTACTTGTGCTGTCGAGTTATACGAGTGAAGAATATATCAGACCTGTTTTTCGTGCAGGTGCAGACGGCTACATTATTAAAGAGATGGAAGTTGAAGAACTCGTTCAGTCGATAAATAATGTTATAGAAGGAGACAGAGTCGTCCATCCTGATATCTTAAAAGTTATCGATGAAAAAGGAAATCTGCCTCATGAACGAAATGTACTGTCGAGAAGAGAAACTGAAGTACTGAAAGAAATTGTAAAAGGACAATCGAATAAAGAAATCAGTGAAGTCCTTTTTGTCAGTGAGAAGACAGTAAAAACCCACGTCAGCCATATACTGAATAAACTGGAAGTTTCAGACCGGACTCAGGCCGTTATTTATGCAATAAAATTCAACATTATCGATTTTTAAATGAAAGTGAGAAAAAAGTTTAACTCATGAAAACGCTTAACCATGCGGTTTTAAGCGGTTTAACAATAAGTTTACATTAAATTTTATAGACAAATCGAGTTCCTTCAAAGTATACTTGGATACATATTCAATGAATAATTAGCTAAGGGGGATACATATGAAAATTGGAAATAAACTCACAATGTATATTGTAATCGCTTTAATTGCAGGTATTGCAATTGGATCAATATTTAATACAATGGCTGACGCTGCATGGGTCCAGTGGATTGATCAATACATATTTAACGTATTAGGGCAAATATTCTTAAATCTTATCTTTATGGTAGTTGTACCGGTTGTATTCATTTCAATCGTGCTCGGTGTTGTCAGTGTAGGGGATCCTAAAACTTTAGGAGTACTCGGAATTAAAACAATGCTGTTTTACCTGATTACAACAGCAATCGCGATTTCACTCGCAATTGGTATTGCACTAATCTTGCAGCCGGGTGAAGGTCAGGCAGACCTGCTTCAGACAGATGAAGTATCAGAATACCGTGAAACAGAGCTCGAAGGCGGAGATACTCAGATAGCGATGGAGCAGACTTTTGACCAGACGCTTATCAATATTATTCCTGATAATATCTTTATGGCTATGGCTGATCAGAACATGCTTCAGATTATCGCTTTTGCAATCTTTATCGGTGTGGGCTTAATTGCTGTTAAAGAAAAAGCAAGCGGCATTGTAACATTATTCGAACAGGCGAACGAAGTAATTATGTGGATTGTATTAGCAATTATGAAATATTTCGCTGCACTTGGTGCATTTGGTTTAGTTGCTACTGCATTTACACAAGCAGGATTCGGTGCAATCCAGCAGCTTGGAATGTATTTTATCTGTGTACTGCTGGCATTATTTATTCACCTTGCTGTAGTATACGGTTCAGTAGTACAGTTCGTTGCAAAGAGAAGTTTTGTATGGTTCCTCAAAGGTTTCGCGCCTGCGATGTCAGTTGCATTCAGTACTTCTTCATCAAGTGCGGTATTACCGGTATCACTTGAAACTGCACAGAGAAAACTGGGTATTCGTAAGAGTATCTCAAGTTTTGTACAGCCTTTAGGTGCAACTGTAAACATGGATGGTACTGCAATTATGCAGGGTGTTGCCACAGTGTTTATCGCTCAGCTGTCAGGTATTGATTTATCTGTCGGCCAGATGGCTACAGTTGTTATTATCGCGACAATTGCAAGTATTGGTACAGCCGGTGTTCCGGGTGTCGGCCTTGTAATGTTAGCGATGGTATTAACAGCAGTAGGACTTGATCCTGCGGCAATCGGTATTATCTTAGGTATTGACCGTCTTCTTGATATGACGCGTACAGTAGTTAACATTACCGGTGATGCAACAATCGCAACGGTACTTGATCACCATGCGGATGTTAAAGAAGGCAAGTTCATTAAAGGTAAGAGCAAATACGTAGACGGTAAAATCGTCAACAAATAATTAATAGTAAAAGAAGTATGACGGCAGTTCAGCACTGTCAATTCATACTTCTTTTTTTATGTCTTTAAGTAGAATGAAAGAAATTGTTCAATAGTGAATAATTAGTGAATTTTTTCATAATCTCTTTAATTTGTAATGATTATCATTTACAATATATATCAGGTAAATTGATATACAAGCATGATTGATTAAGTTTTAATCGCGGTGCTATGAAGGGACGATTTTAATGGATAAGCAGGAATTTACAGAGATTCTACAGTCTAAGTTCAAGATAGTTCGGACGGAGGCTGGATACACACAGGATGCTATGAGCCACACCATTGGATTATCCAAAAAAACGCTGGTACAAATAGAAAAAGAGCGAATATTACCTAACTGGACAACATGTGTCTCACTTTGTGCACTGTTTAGAGATAGTGAAGTACTGACGAATATTTTTGGCGGAGATCCACTGGAGCTGACACAGGTATTATCACGCGGCTCAGCAATATACCCAAATTATGAAAAAGAAAATATATATTGGGAAACGCTTGAATCAAATAACGGCTTTAAATTGGAGTTCAACAAAACGAATTCAATTTACAGAGTGTTAAATGCAGATAACCAGCCGGTTCATGCATCATATATCGAAAGAGAAATAAGAACTTATTTCGAACGCAAAAGTAATCGATAAATTAAGGCATCCGTGAGGATGCTTTTTCTTTTATATTTTATAAAAAGTAATATATAGTTACTAAGTTGAACAAGGGGTGAAATAATAATGAATCCAGTAATTCAAGTCCTTCTGATGGCACTGATTGGTGCACTTATCGGGGGAATGACAAATACTATCGCAATAAAAATGCTCTTCAGACCGTACGAAGCAAAATATTTATTCGGTAAACGCCTGCCGTTTACACCAGGTGTAATACCGCTCCGCCGTGATGAAGCGTCGACGAAGCTCGGAGATATTATCACAGGGCACCTGTTAACACCGGAAGTTTTCGAACAGAAATTAAAAAGTCCGGAAACTGATAAATTAATTATGCACTTTATAGACAGACAGATAGAAACGATTGAAACTGAACGTCTGGCACCTTCCTATTTTCTGGAACGCCTGTCGGCCGGACTGACAAATAAAATTGTCGATTCATTTAATGAGGAAATTCATTTAAAAGTAACTGAAGAAGGACAAAAGCTGTATGTCAGAACTATAGATGATATTATGCCTTCGGATGCATTGAATGCTGTAGACTCGAAAGTGGCACATCTTGCGTATGATATAAACGATAAGCTGGTGCAGTACATTTCTTCTGATAAAGGATTCAGGGATATTTATACAATGGTCGATGAGTTTACTGAAAACAGAGGCCGTATTGCACGCAGTATAAAATATGTAATGACTAAAGAGTCACTCACTGAACGTGTACAGACGGAACTGCTGAAACTGATACAGCAGGAGAAGATGATTGATATTGAAACACGGGTTATTGAAGATGAGTACAAGCAAATAAAACAAAGTGAATTATCGGAACTGGTAACAGGCTCAGATCTCGATAATATTTTAAACAGTATTATAGAAGTAATGCAGCAGAAAATTGATATCAGACAAATATTAAATACACCGATTACTGATTTCAACAGAGATCTGTTCGACCGTTTTAAAGAAAAAGGGAAATACAAACTTAAAGATAATTTTATCGAATACTCAGGTAAAAACATGAGTAAGATTATGAATAAGCTGCAGCTCGCTGAAGTGATTAAAAAGCAGATAGACAGTTTTGAATTAAGTAAACTGGAAGATCTTGTTATGGATGTTGCCAATAAGGAATTCAAAATGATTATGATGCTCGGTTATGTATTAGGCGGAATTGTCGGAATCGCGCAGGGGATATTAGTATTGTTTTTCTAAATAGTAAATTTGTGTTAATGTAACAATATCAAACTTAAAGGAGTTTTATATTAATGGTTAATGTATACGATCAGGCTAATGCCCTTGAAACAGCATTACGTGAATCAGAAGAATTTCAGCAAATGAAGGATCTTTACAGCAAAGTGAACGAGGATGCTGAATCAAAACAATTGTTTGATGAGTTTAGAGAACTCCAAATGACATTACAGCAAAAACAAATGCAGGGTGAAGAACTTTTAGAAGAAGATATTCAAAAAGCTCAAAACTCAGCACAGGAAATTGAAAATGATGAAAACATTAAAGGTTTAATGGAAGCTGAACAGAAAATGAGCCAGCTTATCCAGGACTTAAACCGCGTTATCATGAAGCCTATCGAAGAGCTTTATGAAATTAATAATCAATAGTTAAAAATATCAGTTGAGAGGCCATGTTGGCCTCTCTTTTTTGTTATAATGTTGAAGAATAGAGTTTTTTCCGAAGGAATGGTGAACCCAATGGTTAAATTTATCCATGCGGCAGACCTGCACCTGGACAGTCCGTTTAAATCCCGGTCTAAAATGCCTAACAATATACTCGAAATATTAATGACAAGTACATATAAAAGTGTCTCGCGGATGGTCGACTTCGCTATTAAAGAGAAAGTTGATTTTTTACTTATATCAGGTGATATTTTCGACCAGTCGAACCGTTCTTTAAAATCTGAAATCTTTCTAAAGAGAGAATTTAACAGATTAAAGGAGGCAGGTATATTCGTCTACATGATTCACGGTAACCACGATCCGATCTCTTCCGGCTTTAAAACGACGTGGCCGGATAACGTTTCTGTGTTCAAGGAGAACGTTGAAACATATGAAATGCTGAGTTCAAAAGGCGAACGTATATATCTGCACGGCTTCAGTTATCTGCTGGATGAATCATACGAAAACAAACTTGATGAGTACCCGACGAATACAGATAACCGGGGTATTCATATCGGCTTGCTGCACGGAACGTATGCGAAAACGAAATACGACGCGAAGCGCTATACGGAATTTAATTTGGAAGCACTGAACAACAAGCTGTATCATTACTGGGCACTTGGTCATATTCACGTGCGGTCTCAGCTGGCGGATTTACCGCAGGTTCATTATTCAGGGAACATTCAGGGACGCCATAAAAATGAAACCGGTGAAAAAGGATTTCTCGTTGTTGAAGGTGATGATGTCTCATTAGCGGCAAACTTCGTGCCGGTTCAGGAAGTAATCTTTGAAAACCTTGAACTCGATACTGACTCGCTCAAAAAAGAAGAGCTTTACCAGCAAATAGTCGAATTTAAGCAGGGACTAAGGGAACAGAGTAAATACATCGTTAATCTCCAGCTGAACTATGACGGAGAAGATGAAATTTCTCAGAGTGATTATGCTGAACTTATTGATCTGCTGCAGGAAGATGAAGTAAATATTTCCCAGTTCGTCTGGATTGATAATATTAAAGTCTCATATAATAATGAAGAGCAGATAGCATTGCTGAAAGATATTAAAACGAGTTACTCGGACAATGAAGAGTTATTCAGAAGTGCGGTTAATACGATGTACATGGATCCGAATATTAACCGTTACCTGCCGCCGATTGGTGAAGTATCTCCGGAAGAACTTCTAAAAATGGGTGAAGATCGTCTGAAAATGTTGATGAGGAAGTAGTGAAATTATGAGAATCCTATCAGTTAATATATACGGCTACGGAAAAATTATTAAACAGGAATTTAATACGAATCAGGATTTCGTTCAGATATTCGGTGAAAACGAAGCCGGCAAGTCGACGATGATGTCATTCATCCATTCGGTGCTGTTTGGCTTCCCGACGAAAAAAGAACAGGAACCCAGACGTGAACCGCGCATGCATAACTTGTACGGCGGCAAGCTGACTGTAAAATTTAAAGATGAACCCGAGCCTGTAGAAATTGAAAGACTTAAAGGTAAAGTCCAGGGCGATGTTAAAATTTACTTTAAAGACGGTACAACTAAAGGTGAGGAATGGCTCACTAAAAAAATGAATTATATAGATAAGCGTACATACCGCTCAATCTTTTCATTTGATGTACTCGGACTCCAGGATATTCACAAAAATATGACGGAAGACAAGCTGCAGGAATATCTGCTCCGTGCAGGTGCTCTAGGTTCTCACGAATACGATGAAATGCTGAGCGCTATCGATAAGGAGCTAAAATCCCTTTATAAGAGAAACGGCATTAATCCCGTCATTAATACAGAACTTGAAGATTTAAATGAGCTAAGCGATAAAATCCGCGGTCTGGAGAAGAACGAGGATGAGTATAAGTCGCTGATTAATGAACAGGTTAAAACGCTCGAGAGCTTAAATTCCAAAAAACATGCACTGCATCAGATGGAAATGGTCCGTAAGCAGAAGATGAAAGAAGTAATGTACCATAAAGATATTAAGGACTGGAAGCAGCTTGAGAGCAAACTTAATATCGAACCGGTAAACTTCCCGGAACGGGGTATTGAACGCTATGAGTCGCTGCGCAACCACGTTAAACAGTCTGCAAAAGACATCGGACTGCGCCAGGAAAAGCTTAAAACACTGATTGCTGAAATTCAGCACGTGAAGCTGCCCGACAAAAAGATAGTAAGCTACCTCGAAGCACTGCAAAAAGAAGAACCTGAAATTAAACAGCAGAACTTGGAAGTGATGCGTTTATCCAACTCAGTATCGAATCTAGAAAATGATATTTTAAATCTGCAGAAAGATATCGGCTGGAAAGAAGAATATCCGGATGTTGATGATTCGAACATCGTCCGTGAATCCGTACAGTCGCTGCTGTCGAAATACGATGAGATTATGCTGGAAGAGCAGTACTTAATTCGTGAAATCGACCATCTGAGAGCGGATATAAAACAGCTCGATGCAGAAATTGAAGAATCGTCACAGAATCAAATCGACGATCAGAGAATGAAGAAAAAACGTGAAGTGCTGGACCGTGAGTTTGAACTGACAGAGAAGAAGCGGATGTACCAGCTGATTGAAAAAGATTACGAGCGGGAAAAACGCGAGCGTGACAGAGTTAAAAACTGGCAGGCAGCGCTGATTATTACAATCAGTGTGATTTCAATCGCAATCGGCGTAATGTTTATTATTAACAA
>CANRKV010000045.1 GCA_947631305.1 uncultured Jeotgalicoccus sp. | reverse complement strand
CTCCGCAATGACTTTAATTTTGTTATCAGAGGCTTAACTGCCATCGGTGCAGGAATCGTCAGTCTGTTTGACAAGATAGCAGAGTGGTTTAAAAACCGTCCGAAGAAAGAAAAAGAAGCGAAGGCTAAAAAGCCTAAGCCAAAACCGAAAGCAGAGCCGATTATCGAATCACCCGCTGCAGATGAACCTGTAGAAAAACGGGCCGATAAGAAACGTAAAGCGCGCTTTAATAAGAAGGATGCAGAACCTGAAACGGATTCTCTCCTGGAAGAAGCAGACGAATATGTCGAACCGGAAGTGTACGATTCGGAAATTCTGATGGAAGAATATAAAGACACGCCGGTACCTGACAATATGACGGCAGAAGAACACGCGCTTAAGATTGAAGAAGAAGTTGCGGAGAAGAAAGAGCTTGAATATGATACTCCGGATGATGACGGAGCAGTTGATATTCCTGAAGGCGAAGCTGCCGACAGTGAATTCGATGAATTTGACGATAAAGAACTCAAGCAGCTTATCGAGTATAAACTGCCGTCGATCGATTTACTGAACGATGCTGAGCCGACGGAAAAAGTCAGCAACAAAGAAGTCATTCAGCAGGGACGCATCCTTGAAGAAACACTTAAAAACTTTAATGTAAATGCGAAAGTATCTAAAATCCGTATCGGCCCGGCAGTAACACAGTTTGAAATTCAGCCGGATGTCGGTGTGAAAGTATCTAAAATTATTAATCTTCAAAATGATATTGCACTGAGTCTTGCAGCCAAAGATATTCGTATTGAAGCACCGATTCCAGGTAAATCCGCTGTCGGTATTGAAGTGCCGAACTCGGTAGTCAGCATGGTGACCCTGCGTGAAGTAATTAAACGTAAATCATCGGACAATCCGCTGGAAGTTGCACTGGGGAAAGATATTTCCGGTGCACCGATTATGGCTGAGCTTAATAAGATGCCTCACCTCCTTGTTGCAGGTTCAACAGGAAGCGGTAAGTCCGTTTGTATAAACGGCATTATCGTCAGTATTCTTTTAAATGCGAAGCCGCACGAAGTTAAAATGATGATGATCGACCCTAAAATGGTTGAGTTGAATGTGTATAACGGAATTCCGCATCTGCTGGCTCCGGTCGTAACGAATCCGCAAAAAGCGAGCGATGCGTTAAACCGCGTCGTCAGCGAAATGGAACGCAGATACGACCTGTTCAGTGCATCGCATACGAGAAATATCGAAGCATACAACCAGTACCTGGTCCGCCAGGCGGAAGATCCTGAGAAAGTTCAGAAGCTTCCTTACATCGTCGTTATCGTTGACGAGCTGGCAGACTTAATGATGGTCGCATCAAAAGATGTCGAAGCATCGATTACGCGTATTGCCCAGATGGCACGTGCAGCGGGAATTCATTTAATTATCGCAACACAGCGTCCGTCTGTTGATGTTATTACAGGTATTATTAAAGCGAACATTCCGTCCCGGATTGCCTTCAGTGTAAGTTCCCAGACTGACTCCAGAACGATTATCGATTCGATGGGAGCAGAGAAACTGCTCGGGCGCGGGGACATGCTGTTCCTGCCGTCAGGACGTTCGAAACCGATTCGTGTTCAGGGTGCATTTTTAGATGACGATGAAGTAACGGATATCGTGAAGTTCATTACAGACCAAATGAAAGCAAATTATGAGAAATCAGTTATAATGAATCAGAAAGAGACAGTAAGTGCGCCTGTAGAATCGGAAGATGAACTTTATCCCGATGCGAAATGGTTTGTCATTGAAGAACAGCGTGCGTCAGCAAGTCTGCTGCAGCGCCAGTTCAGAGTGGGCTACAACCGTGCAGCGCGTCTCGTCGACGATTTAGAAGCGAATGGGGTCATTGGGCCTGCAAGCGGTTCTAAGCCGCGCAGTGTCTTAATTGAAAACCACGAAGATTAGTTAGGAGTTTTTTAAATGTCAGGTGTAGACAAAAGAGTCATTAATAATGTGCCAATCGTTAAAATATATACAGAAAAATTTAAAACAGTCGTTGTGAGCGTGTACTTCAGAGCACCGCTCACAGGTACTGATGTCACAACGCGCAGTCTCTTGAGCCGAATGATGATTAAACAGACGGACAGTCTCACTTCAAACGCAGTGCTGCTTGAATATTTAGCAGAACATTACGGTGCGCATCTAACATCGAATGTCGTTAAAAAAGGCAGCGACCATATCGTTAAATTCTCAATTGAATTCGTCAATGATAAATTCATTATGGAAGATATCGATATGCTTGGTGATATAACGGCCCTGTTAAAAGATGTACTCAGAACTCCGTTTAATTATGATGAATCTGACGAAGCGTTTTTCCAGCGTGAAAAACGTCTGATGGCAAATCGTCTGAAAAGCATGAAGGATAATCACGCACAGCGTGCATTTGAAATGCTGCTTGAGACGATGTTCGAAACAGAAGACTACAAATATTTATCATTCGGTGATTTAGACGCTTTAGAAAAGTTAACACTGGAAGATGTTAAAGAAGCACACAGCCGCATGATGACAGATGATGATATGTCTGTAATCGTTGCAGGTAAAGTTGAAGATAATGTCTTTGATTACTTAGCTGAGCTTCATGAACACGACGAGGCTAAAATGTATCCATATAAAGGCTATCCGGTGCGTCCTGTTGGCGAAGTAAAATACGAGACAGCCGACGAGCGTATCGAACAGGCTAAAGTAAATCTTGGCTTCCGCGTGCAGTATTCACAAGCCGGTGACGTCATGGCGCTGAACGTCTTCAATCAGCTGTTCGGCGGCAGTGCGGCATCGCTCCTGTTTACGAACATCCGCGAGAAAATGAGCCTGGCATATTCAATTCATTCACAGGTCGATGTGAAAAACGGCTATATGTTTGTACTGGCAGGCGTCGATAACGATAATATCCAGGTATTTGAAGATGCGGTGAAGAGAGAACTGCAGCGTGTGATCGACGGCGACTTTGAAGAATCATTCGTCGAAGAAATTAAGCGCAATATGATCTCAAGCCGTAAAGAATCGATGGATAAGCCGCGCGGTTTAATTTCATTAAATTACAATACACTCTTAAAAGAGCAGTCGATAAAAGCACCGGTGAAAAGCTGGACGGAACAGCTCAATGCAATTACGAAAGACGATGTCATTCAAATTGCAGAGAAAATTAAGCTTGATACAGTATTTACGCTGAAAGGCGGTATAGATAATGACAAATAAATTTACGACAGTCCGCTATGACCACCTGGATGAAATCGTTCATAAACAGGTGATGGATAACGGCCTCGAGGTCTTTATCATCGATAAAAAAGGCTACAACAAAAAATTTGCAACGTACACGACAAAATACGGTTCTGTGGATAATCACTTTAAAGCACATGGTGAAATACACAATGTGCCGGACGGTATTGCACACTTTTTAGAGCATAAAATGTTCGATAAAGAAGCGGGCGACGTGTTCAATAAATTTTCTGAAATGGGTGCCAGTGCGAATGCATTTACATCGATTGACAGAACGAGTTATTTATTCAGCACGACAGAGAATTTCTTTGAAAATCTGCAGCTGTTAATGGATATGGTTGAGATTCCGTATTTCACTCCGGAAAAAGTGGAGAAGGAAATCGGTATTATTAACGAAGAAATTAAAATGTATCAGGATAATCCCGGGTACCGTCTGTACCATGAAACGCTGAATGCAATGTATGAAAACTCACCGGTGGCGATCGATATTGCGGGAACGCTTGAATCGATTTCAGAAATTACGGCTGAGCATTTATACTTATGCCATAAAACGTTTTATGCACCGGACAATATGGTGATGATTTTAGCCGGTGACTTTAATATAGAAGAAACATTCAGCTATATAGAAAAACATCAGGATTCACGTCCGGCGTTTGAGCCGTCAGATATTGAACGGTTTACTCCCGAAGAGCCGTACGGTGTTAAAACACCGCAGAAAGTAATGGAGCTTGCAGTATCGACACCTAAGGTAATGCTCGGCTTTAAATCACTGCCGGATGACAGTGACAATGAGACACGTGAACGCCGTGATGCGGCGATGCTGTTTGCCTTGGATATGGTCTTCGGTGAGCAGTCGCCGTATTATGAAGAACTGCTTGAAAAAGGGATTATTGATGATTCATTTAACTTCGCCTATCAGGAAGAAGAGATGGTCAGACATACGCTGATGGCAGTGGAAACTGACGATTATGAAACATTCACGAAAGAAATAGTGCGTATTATTGACGAAGTAAAAGAAATGGACTTCTTTACGGAGAAGCGTTTGAAAGGTCAAAAACGTGAATTAATGGGCGACTATTTAACGAGTCTGAACTCGCCTGAGTATATTGCAAACCAGTATACTAAATATTATTTCGACGGCTATGATTTATATAATGTGCCTAAAGTAGTTGACAGCATTACGCTGGATGACGTTAAGAGTTATTTCAACAGTTCAATCGACACGAAAAACATGGTCGAAGTGATCGTGAAGGCTTATGAGTAATGTCGTTTTAGTCGGTGCGACAGGTGATATTGGAAAGAGCATTCATGCATGTTTGAAAGATGATAAGCTGATTACTTTCTCCAACAGAAATACACCTGAACTTAAAAGTACGCATCACTATCTTGACTTATCACAGCCATTTTCAGAAAGTGCAGTTGAAGCTTGCTTTAACGGTGTGGATACAGTTGATACACTGATTTTCACGCCGGGTGAGGCATTGTTTGAACTGATTCAGGATACCCGGCTTGACCAGGTGGATGCGCAGTACAACGTGAGCGTCAGAGCGCTGATTACTTTTATCAAAGTACTGCTGCCGAAACTGAGACAGAGCGAATGTGCGAGCATTATTGTGATTTCAAGTGTCTGGGGCACGTATGGTGCGAGTATGGAAAGCATCTACAGTACGTTTAAAGGGGCACAGGAAACACTTGTTAAATCTCTCGCAAAAGAACTGGCACCGTCAAATATTACAGTTAATGCTGTAGCACCCGGTGTCGTCCGTGGTAAAATGACATTAAAGCTGAACGAAGAAGACATTGAGATGATGCTGGAAGACCTTCCGCAGGGCCGTTTAATCGAGCCCCGGGAAGTGGCATCAGCAGTAGAATATTTAATATCTGACAATGCGCGGAGCATTACTGGAGAAGTTTTAAAAATTAACGGGGGATGGTATACGTGAATACTGAAAAACCTAATTTTTATCCGGAACGCGACGAAGAAGTATATTTGGAATATAAAAACCTGGATGACCGTCCGGGACTGCTCGGTGATATTTTAAGTTTAATGGGAAATATCGGACTCAGCATTAAAACGATTAACGGTGTAGAAGTGTCGCAGCGTGCCTTGCTGCTTCGTACCGATGATTTGTGGAAACTGGAACGGTTTAAATGGATCTGTGAACATGTCGATGAAATTGAAGTCGGCAAAATGCGGACACCTAAAATTACCGACAGATTGACGCTCCGTCACGGCAGATTTATTAAGCGGGCAGAAGAAAATAAAAATATTTTCAGATTTACACGCGCTGAAATCAGTGTCGTTGTCGACTTCCTGGCGATTTTATTCGATATCGATGAGACGTTCTTAATCGGTGTCCGCGGCATGCCGCGTGTCGGGAAAACTGAATCGGTCGTTGCAGGCAGTGTCTCAGCAGGCGATAAATGGCTGTTCCTGTCCTCAACGATGCTGAAACAGACGGAGCGTACGAGCCTCCACAAGCAGGAATACGATAAGGGCAATGTTTATATAATTGACGGCGCGGTAACATCAAAATCGAAAAGTATGGATCATAAGCGCCTGGTCAATCAGGTCATTAAATATGACGGAACGACAGTTGTTGAACACCCGGATTTATTAATGGATGATCCGTTCTTTAAATTAACACAGGATGACTTTGACTATATTATCGAGATCCGCGAACACGAAGATCAGGAAATCACTTATGAAAAACATAAGAAACGTCACTGGTTCGAAAGTGACAATATGGACTTTTTCTAATTGGAGCTAACAAACTATGAAACTTGGGACATATTTACAAAATAAACGTGAAAAATCAGGCATCACTTTAAAAGAAATGGAACGCGGTTCCGGCATTAAACGGAGCGTTATTCAAATTATTGAAGCGGGCGACCTGACACAGCTGCCTGAACCTAAACATGCGCGCTTTCTAATTAGAAAATATGCAGATTTCTTAAATATGGATGCTGAGCAGACACTGGAGCGCTTCGAAGATGAAATTCCGGATGCTGGCACAGGCAGTCAAAAGCGCAATCAGAAATCAAACCAGGACTTCCAGTACTTGAAAAAAGTACTGCTTGGTTTTATTACGATGATTGTCGTGCTTTTTGCCGTCTGGCTGGTGCTGCTGCAAATCGGCTCCCAAGGCGATATTTTCGAAACGAAAAGAGTATATGAAACAGATGAAGCAGTGACTGAAAGTGTTGCAGAAGAAGAACCGGCGCCTGAAGAGGAAGAACAGCCGGCAGAAGATGAAGCTGAAGAGCCCGCTGAAACCAGAGAGGAGCCTGCTGCAGAAGAAGAGCCTGAACCAACGGCTGAGGTGAACTTCGTTAACCGGGAAGGCAACACGCTGATTTATAATGTTACAGCGCCTGAAGAACTGACGATTGAACTGACAGGTGATGAATCTTCATGGGTCAGTCTAACGGATAATCTTGAAAACAATTATCTGTATGAAGAATCAGACGGCGGCTCTTTTGATATCGATCCGGAAGCGACTGTTGTCAATCTTGCACTCGGCAACTCAACATCATTTGATATTTCATTAAACGGCACCGGGATAGATAACTCCCAGCGCGGTGACACTGTCACAGTATATTATCAATTTAACATCACAAGGGAGTGACAATAAATGAACATACCTAACTGGCTAACCGTCTTCAGAGTCGTTTTAATTCCAGTCTTTTTAGTCTTTGCACTCCTTGACTTCGGCTTCGGCACAATGACGTTTTTAGGCGGCGAAGTTATTTTAGTTGAACAGTTTATCGCTGCAGTAATATTTGTTATTGCGGCACTGACGGACTTTTTGGACGGCTATCTTGCACGCAAATGGAATATGATTACCAATATGGGTAAATTCCTCGATCCGTTAGCTGATAAACTGCTCGTAGCCGCAGGCTTAATCGTACTCGTTGAATGGCATACGATTTCAAGCTGGATTGCAGTGGTTATTATTGCGAGGGAGTTCGCGGTAACCGGATTGCGTCTGCTGCAAATAGAGCAGGGGTTCGTCTCGGCAGCGGGACAGCTCGGGAAAATCAAAACAGTGTTCCAGATGCTGGCGCTTGTATTTCTGCTGTTCGGCGATATTTTCACTACATATTTACCAATATCGCTCGGTCAGTGGTTTATGTATATCGCAGTGTTCTTTACGATCCTGTCGGCAGTAGAATACTTCTACAAAGGCCGCGATGTGTTTAAAGCGGATAAGAAATAATAAAAACTGCGGTGATTTCACTGCAGTTTTTTTGTTTCAGGAGTTATATAAACGGTTATTGGGATACTGTCTGCAATTATTCGATTTCTGTTTTTATAAGCGAACATATATTCGCTTTTTTATTTTCTGCATGATATAATAATTTATGAGATTACGACTGGAGGTACATTATGGACGAGAGACATAAAGCGATAGATACTGTTATTAAAAACATGGAAAAGTCATTTGGTAAAGGTGCCGTTATGAAGCTTGGGGACGATGCAGGACGCAAAGTTAAAACGACTTCAACGGGATCAGTTACATTAGATAGAGCATTAGGCGTAGGCGGATACCCGCAGGGCCGTATTATAGAAGTGTACGGACCGGAGTCATCAGGTAAAACAACTGTAGCACTGCACGCAATTGCAGAAGCACAGCGCCAGGGCGGCATTTGTGCGTTTATCGATGCAGAGCACGCACTGGATCCGGAATATGCAACTAAATTAGGTGTCGATATCGACAACTTATATATTTCCCAGCCTGATACAGGTGAGCAGGGACTTGAAATTACAGAAGCATTTGTACGAAGCGGCGCTGTAGATATGGTCGTTGTCGATTCGGTGGCAGCACTTACACCAAGAGCTGAAATCGAAGGTGAAATGGGAGACTCGCACATGGGTCTGCAGGCACGTTTAATGTCACAGGCATTAAGAAAACTGTCCGGTGCTATTTCGAAAAGTAATACGACGGCAATATTTATTAACCAGGTTCGTGAAAAAATCGGTGTAATGTTCGGTAACCCTGAAACAACTACAGGGGGACGCGCACTTAAATTCTACAGTTCAGTGCGTCTTGAAGTCCGTCGTGCAGAAAGTCTTAAAATCGGTCAGGATATCGTCGGTAACCGTACGAAAATTAAAGTCGTTAAAAACAAAGTGGCTCCGCCATTTAAAGTTGCCGAAGTTGATATTATGTACGGAGAAGGAATTTCACGTACCGGTGAAGTGATTGATCTGAGCGTTGAAGAAGAAATCGTTGAGAAAAGCGGTGCATGGTATTCTTACAATGGCGAACGTCTCGGCCAGGGTAAAGAAAATGCCAGAAAAACATTAAAAGAAAATCCGGCACTCTACGAAGAAATCGAACGTAAATTACGTTCGGCACTCGGATTCGGTGAAGATATTCCGGAAGATGAAGAGGCAAAAGATTCAAAAGAAGATGAAAGTTCATTAGACGAAGATTAATTAAAAAGTAAATAAACCCTGATTAATGTCAGGGCGTTTAAATCAAGCACCGGTATTATAAATACTCGTGCTTGATTTTCTTTATGATTATATTTAGAATTGAATTATATAATATTTTAATTAAATCTCATATTATATTTAACACACTTTAGAACCTTAGTTAGGGAGGTGTTTATTGTGGACTTAATAGACATTCTCTTAATCTTACTTGGTATTATTCTGGGTGTTGTTATCGGATATTTTATTGTCAATAATATATTGACGAACAAGCAGCGTCAGGCAAGGACTTCAGCTGAACATATTATTAGTGAAGCGAACAAGGAATCCGAAAACCTGAAGAAAGAAAAACTGCTCGAAGCGAAAGAAGAAAACCAAAATCTGAAAGAAGCTTTTGACAGCGAAATGAATACTCAGCGCAACGACTTAAAAGCGTTTGAAAACAGATTATTGCAGCGTGAGACATCGCTTGACCGTAAGAGTGAATCACTCGATAAGAAAGATGACATGCTGGAAAACAAAGAAGCTAAAATTGAAGAAAAACAGCAAATGGTTGATGCCAAGGATGACAAGATTAATGAAAAGATAAGTCAACAAGAAACAGAATTATCCCGCATCTCCGGATTGACGCGCGACGAAGCACGTCAAGAAATGTTCTCGCAAGTAGAACAGGAACTGTCACATGATATGGCTGTAATGGTTAAAGAAAAGAAAGACAAAGCGACTCGGGAAGTAGACAAAGAAGCGCGTGAACTGCTCGCACTTACAGCGCAGCGTTACGCAGCCGAATATACTAGTGAGTCTACGGTATCAGTAGTCACATTACCGAACGATGAAATGAAAGGCCGCATTATCGGCCGTGAAGGACGAAACATCAGAACGCTTGAAACACTGACAGGTGTCGATCTTATAATCGATGACACACCTGAAGCAGTCATTCTGTCCGGATTTGATCCAATCAGACGCCAAATTGCGAAAAGTGCACTCGAAGCACTCGTGCAGGACGGCCGCATTCACCCTGGACGCATTGAAGAAATGGTGGATAAAGCCCGTCGTAATATGGAAACTGAAATCCGTGATGCAGGTGAAGCTGCAGCATTCGAACTTGATATTCACAACCTTCACCCTGAGCTTGCAAAACACTTAGGTAAAATGAAATACCGCTTAAGTTACGGACAAAACGTACTTAAGCACTCGATTGAAGTCGGCTACCTCGCAGGAATTCTTGCGAGCGAACTTGGCGAAAATGTCGCTTTAGCCCGCCGTGCAGGATTACTGCATGACATCGGTAAAGCAATCGACCACGAAATTGAAGGCTCCCACGTAGAAATCGGAGTCGAACTCGCATCCCGTTACAAAGAACAAGATACGGTAATCAATGCGATTCAGTCACACCACGGTGATGTTGA
>CANRKV010000044.1 GCA_947631305.1 uncultured Jeotgalicoccus sp. | reverse complement strand
CAGAAAATACAATCTGTTATCCGTTTCGATACGGTAGGCATCATTCACATCGCCGCCGCTGACAGGTGTGATATTTTCAATATTTTCAACTGATAATTGTGAGGTCCAATGTTTATCCATTAAAGCTGCCCCTCCCTTAAACTTTATACTTCTCTATATTTCCTTTAAAATATATGTAAAACACACCAGCATTTGAAATCCAAAGAAATCTTGCAGTATAAGGGTTATATTGCATATAGTTATTAAATAACGCATAGCGTTACAACTTGGAAAGGATACTATTTTATGAAGAGAATTATACTTGCCGCCATTATTATTGCTGCAGCAGTATTTGGTTTAATTTACGCAGACAGCAAAACTGATGATGGCTTAATAGAAGAACTTAGAATTATCCTCACCCCTGATCCTATGGAAAATAATACGTATGATCCGGGAGAATGTACGTACTATGTATTCGACAAGGTTAAAGAAGACGGTATGATGATAGAACGAACATGGGGCGATGCTGAGTACTGGGCAGACCGTGCAGAGGATGATGGCTACGTTATAAATGATGTACCTGAAGAGGGTTCATTAATGCAGACCGACCGAGGTGAAATCGGGCACGTTGCTTACATTGAAACTGTCCATGAAGACGGTTCATTCGATATATCGGAAATGAATTTTCTTGAAGCATATGAAGTTTCAGAGCGGACAATCACCACAGAAGAAGCTGCTGATTATAAATATATTCACCCTAAAGTAAATAAACACGCTGAGAAGAAGTAATATCATTTCGCTATTTCGATTTCTCACTATATAATATAGTTGTAAAATACAATTATAAGAGGAGTGTTTGATTTGGCTAAGCTTGAAAATAAAGTTGCGATAGTAACAGGTGCAGCTTCAGGAATGGGTAAATCCATTGCGAAGCTGTATGCAGAGCAGGGTGCAAAAGTCGTCGTTGCAGATTACAACTTCGAAGGTGCAGAAGCAGTTGTTAAAGAAATCACTGACGCAAATGGTCAGGCAATTCCTATGAGCGTGAACGTAGCTGACGGCGATGCAGTGAACAAAATGATTGAAGATACTGTCAACGAATACGGTGAACTCGATATCCTCGTTAATAACGCCGGTGTTATGGATAACTTCGAGCCTGTCGGGGAAATTAAAGATGAAGACTGGGATCGCATTTTCGATATAAACACTAAAGGTGTCATGCGTGCTATGCGTAAAGCTGTCAACTACTGGCTCGATAACGATAAAGCCGGAGTCATTGTTAATACTATTTCTACAGGCGGCATCAGCGGCGCTCACGCGGGTGCGGCATACGGTGCTTCAAAACATGCTGTAGTCGGATTAACTAAAAACACCGCGTATATGTATGCGAAGAAAAATATTAGAGTAAATGGTATTGCACCAGGTGCTGTTGCAACGAATATTTCCTCCGGCATTAAAAATCCGAGTGAACTTGGCACGGAGCGCCTGCAGGCTGTACAGGGCATTATCCCAAAAGTTGGTGCTCCTGAAGAAATTGCTGAAGCTGCACTGTTTTTAGCTTCCGAAGATGCAAGTTTTATTAACGGCGTTGTACTTCCTGTTGATGGCGGATGGACTTCACCATTCTAATTCACTCAGTATAATCACACTTTTCCCGAGGACAGTCCGTCATTGACGTACTGTCTTTTTTATTTGTGCAGCACAGTAGATTTCTGCAAGTATTCCACTTCATATTTATCTGCTGACTTACGAATAAATGCCAGCATCTTTTCAGCCGGTATCGATTCCTTTTTATAAGCTTCTTTCAAATGCAGATACTCATTCTTTTCTGCATTCGTACATATCTTTTTAAAATATCCCCACATATGATCAGCTGTATTAATGACATCACCAGATTCCGGTGTAATTTTAAGTGCATCATTAATTAGTGTTTCGAGCGTCTCCATTGATGCATCTTTCTTCAATTCTTCTCTGATTAAATTATAATGTTTTTGTGAATGCATCATTACCCTATACTTTTCTTCTGCCCACAGTTGTTCAATCATTCCACGCTGTTTCATCAGATCCCTTCTTCCTTTTTACTTTGATAATCCTGTACCCTGTTTCACGCAGCGATACATATTATATTGACATTAGGGTATTATTGGCATAAACTTTCAGAGTGATAATGATTCTCAATACTAATTGAATAATCATCTATATGAGAGGTGACTGTGTTGAATGCACTTGAAATAAATAATATAGCGGTTGGCTATCACAACCGTTCGGTAATAAATGACTTAAGTGTTACGATTCCCAAAAATAAAATAACGACAATTATCGGACCGAACGGCTGCGGGAAGTCTACATTGATAAAAACAGTTTCCCGTATATTAAAAGCTGAAAAAGGTACGATTTTACTCGATGGCAAAGCGATTAATACTCTGGACACCAGAGAAATTGCCAAGCAGATGGCTATTTTACCGCAAACTGCAGAGTCTCCCGGCGGGCTCACCGTTTTTGAACTTGTTTCATACGGTCGTTTCCCATACAGAAAAGCGCTTGGATCTCTAAGTAAAGAGGATTATAACTATATTAACTGGGCGATTGAAGTAACAGGGCTTGCAGATTTCTCAGATCGTGAGATCAGCGATATGTCCGGCGGCCAGCGCCAGCGTGTCTGGATTGCTATGTCTCTTGCACAAGGCACGGAAACGCTCGTGCTCGATGAACCGACTACTTATTTGGATCTGGCTCACCAGCTCGATATTCTGCTCCTTTTGAAAAAATTGAATATCGAAGAACACCGCACAATTATTATGGTTCTTCATGACCTGAATCACGCTTCAAGATTTTCTGATTACATGATTGCAATGAAGGATGGCAATTTGATTACAAAAGGAAGTCCCGAAGAAGTGATGACACATAATAATTTAAGAACGTTGTTTAATATCGAAGCTGATATTCAAGAGTGTCCCTACAGTGGTCACCCGATTTTTACTTCGTATCATCTAAGCAGTCAGGACAAAAATTATGAGTAAATTCAATTCTTCCTTAACTGATAAAGAACAGGTGAAAGCAGTTAAGAATACTGCAAAACCTGTCCGCGGAACGGTTATTATCTCAGGCGGGATAATTTTTCTTCTCTGTGCATTTGCAGTATCTATTTCACTCGGAGCAGCCGATATTAACTTATCTACAATATGGAATGCCCTGTTTAACTTTGACGGCTCTGTCACACAGCACCAGATAATATGGGAACTCAGATTCCCCCGGATTATCGGTGCGGCAATCGTCGGTGCTGCTTTCAGTGTCGCAGGGGCATTAATGCAGGGTATGACACGTAACCCGCTTGCGGATTCCGGACTGCTTGGACTGAATGCCGGCGCAGTGATGATGCTTGCAATCAGTTTCAGCTTTTTCCCGGGACTGCCGTATGTGTATGTAGTACTGCTGTCATTTTTCGGAGCTGCACTTGGTGCAGGTATCGTTTACGGCATCGGTTCTATGAGCCGAAATGGTTTAACGCCGCTTCGCTTAGTTCTTGCAGGGGCAGCCGTCACAGCATTGCTCACTGCATTGAGTGAAGGTATTGCTCTGTACTTTAATGTCGGACAGGATATGGCATTCTGGTATGCCGGAGGCGTATCCAGCACGCGCTGGAGTCACCTCGCAATAATAACGCCTATCGTTATTATCATGTTATTTATAGCGATGCGCATTTCAAAATCTATTACTATTTTAAGTCTCGGCGAAGAAGTCGCCGTCAGTCTTGGAGAACGGACAGTCAGAACAAAACTGATCAGTGCAGGCGTTATAGTCGTACTTGCGGGCCTGGCAGTTTCAGTGGTGGGTGCTGTCAGTTTTGTCGGCTTAATCGTCCCGCACCTGACACGGAAGCTCGTCGGCTATGACTACCGCTGGATAATACCCGTCAGCGCCGTTGTCGGTGCAATTCTCGTTGTTGTTGCAGATTTATTCGCGCGTACGCTGAACGCACCTTTTGAAATACCGATCGGTGCACTCATTTCATTAATCGGCGTGCCATTCTTCTTATACCTTGCCCGTAAAGGAGGCAAAGCGATATGAATCAGTATAAACCCGCGGGTCTCATGAAAAAGCAGCGTCGTGCTGCAGCGGTTGCCAGTATCTTTACAGTTCTTTTAATCGTTTTATTTCTCGTCAGTTTAAATACAGGTGTTATACGCATCGACCCCGTCACTGTGATAAAAACAATATTCGGCAGCGGCGAACCGCGTGATGAACTGCTGCTGTTTGAGTTCCGTCTGCCGAGAATTACTATTGCCGTACTCATCGGTATGGGACTTGCCGTATCCGGGGCAGTACTCCAGGGCATCGTGAAAAACCCGCTGGCAGATCCCGGAATTATCGGAATTAATGCCGGTGCAGGACTTGCAGTAATGCTTTTTGTATCATATTTCTCGACTGAACTTGGCAACTCGGTATTTATTATGCCGATTCTCGCGTTCATCGGTGCAGGCGCTGCGGCTGTTGTTATATATGCTTTCTCCTATAAAAAAGATGAAGGCGTATCTCCTATCAGATTAATACTCGTTGGGGTTGCAGTTGCTGCAGGCATCAGTGCATTAATGATTGTCCTGACGTTAAAACTCGATCCTAGAACATATGATTTCGTTGCCACCTGGCTTGCAGGGAGTATTTGGGGTTCAAACTGGAACTTTGTTCTCGCTCTCCTGCCGTGGCTCGTAGTTCTGATTCCATTTGTCTATATGAAGTCACGGGTATTGGACGTGTTAAACCTCGGTGATCATACTGCTGTCAGTTTAGGTATGAATCTCGAAAAGGAGCGCCGTATTCTGCTTGCTGCAGCTGTCGGTCTGGCAGCAGCAAGTGTTTCAGTCAGCGGCGGTATCGGCTTTGTCGGCTTAATTGCCCCGCACATGACCAGAAGACTCGTCGGCAATAAACATAAGTACGTTATTCCGATATGTGCGCTTATCGGGGCAGTTCTTGTATTAACTGCCGATACACTTGGCCGTGTCATACTTCAGCCTGCTGAAATACCGACTGGTGTTGTCGTTGCTATTATAGGAGCACCGTACTTCCTGTACCTTTTGGCAAAATTAAATGATTAACTTACAGCATTTCTAATCCAGCTATAAAATAGCTGGATTATATAATAAACAGTCATTGAGAATGCATCTCAATTAGCTGGCAAAGGAGAAATATTATGAAGAAAATTTTAAGTTTTACGATTGCGCTGGCAATGTCAGCAGTCCTTGGTGCATGCAGTTCAGAAGAATCTGCCGGCGAAGCGTCTCCGAAAGAAGATACTGTTACATATGAATCTGAATTCGGCCCTGTAGAAGTTCCTGAAAATCCAGAAAACATTGTTGCTTTAGCTTATGCTCCAAACCTTCATGCACTCGATATTGAAATGGCGGGTGTCGATCAATGGTCTAAAGCAAACCCGCTGTTTGAAGAAGACCTGACAGATGCCGCACAAGTGACAGAATCGGAGCCTGAAAGTATTTTAGCCCAAGATCCTGATTTAATTATTGCAGGGGCCAACATGGAAAACCTGAAAGAGCTTGAGAAAATTGCACCCACCGTCACTTATACATGGGGCAAATTAAATTATATTGAACAGCAGATTGAAATAGGAAAACTTGTTGGTAAAGAAGATGAAACCCGCGAATGGGCAGAAGACTTTGAAAAACGCGCTGCAGACATCGGCAGTCAGATTAAAGAAAAACACGGAGAAGATACGACAGTTACTGTGATTGAAACGGACGGTAAAGGATTCTATCTGTTCGGTGAGGCATGGGGGAGAGGAACTGAAATCCTGTATCAGGCAATGGCTTTAAATATGCCTGCAAATGTACAGGAAGCTGTATCGGCAGATGGATATTACGAAATTTCACAGGAAGTATTAGCGGAATACGCAGGTGATTACATCGTTTTAAGCCGCGGAGAGGAAACAGACATGTCATTTACTGAAAGTGAAGTATGGCAGTCAATCCCGGCTGTGCAAAATGGCAACGTCATTGAAATCGATACTGCCGCAACCAGCTACAGTGACCCGACTACATTGGAATACCTGCTTGAAATATACGGCAAAGGTTTAATGGAATAAAAATAATACGGTCCGGTCTTCCTCATTCAAAGGTCCCGGATCGTATTTTTAATTTTTAAACTTACTCTATTTTCTTTACAAATTCCGATTTCAGGCTCATCTGGCCGATACCGGGTATTTTACAATCAATGTCGTGACCGTCTTCCGGATCAACAAGTCGGATGCCTTTAACTTTCGTTCCCTGCTTAATTACATTGGATGAACCTTTAATTTTTAAGTCCTTAATTACCGTCACGGTATCTCCGTCATTTAAGACATTGCCGTTCGAATCTTTAACAAGTGCTGCCAGCGCTTCTTCTTCAGCTGACTCACGCGTCCATTCATGCGCACACATCGGACAAATTAACAAAGGCCCGTCCTCATAAGTATATTCCGAATTGCAGCTCGGACAATTTGGTAATGATGTTGTCATTATAATCCCCCATATCACTGTATTAATTCAAAGATACCATATTTATTTATAAATAAAAGCCGGGGTTCAAATGAACTCCGGCTTCCTTTATAATTATGCTTCTTTTACTTTCAGTACTTCATAGCCCAAGTTCTCAACGACACTTTTAAGTTCTGCTGATGTTACCTTCTCCGGGTCGTACTCCGCTTTCGCCTTGCTCGCATTAAATAACAGCTTAGCTGATTCAACACCGTCTGTTTTCGTCAGTGCACCTTCTATTTTCTTAATACATGTCGGACAGCTCAATGTTTCAAGTTGCATTGTTACTTTATTCATAATATATTCCTCCCGTTTTTTTATTTCCTTTTATCTTCTATCTTTACTATATTGGTTATTCTCCGATTAAAAATTGACCTGTATCAATTTTTACGGTTTAAATTTCATTAATCTCATCGCGTTGAGTATAACAATCAGCACACTCGCTTCATGGGCAAACATTCCAATCGCAAGGTTTACTCCGCCGAGCAATACACCAACAAGCAGTAACGCTACTGTAACGAGTGCAATTATGATGTTCTGTTTCATGTTACGCATCGTTCCTTTTGATAACGATAATGCATGCGCATACTGCGAGAGTTTATCAGCCATCAGTACTACGTCGGCTGTTTCCATCGAAATATCTGTACCGCCTTTACCCATCGCGAGTCCGACGTCTGCGGTTGCAATAGCCGGCGCATCGTTAATGCCGTCTCCTGCCATAGAGATTATTCTGCCTGCCTCTTTAAGACGTTTTACGTGCGATACTTTATCCTCCGGCAGCAGTTCTGCATGGACTTCATCAATACCGAGTTCGGCTGCAACTGCCGCTGCTGTATGACGGTTATCACCTGTCAGCATAACGATGTGTTTAATGCCGTTATTACGCATCGTTTCCAGAGCTTCTTTTGCGTCGTCCCGGATCTTATCAGCAATAGATATTACCACTGTAATCTTCGAATCTACCGCTGCAAATACCGTTGTATTTCCCTTCTTTTCCCGCTCAAGTGCATAAGCTTCAATATTGTCCGGTATATCAATACCGTTTTCCACTAACATTTTTCTATTTCCCGCAACGATTGAACGATTATTTATATCGCCTTCAATACCTCGTCCTTTAACACCGGATGCCTGTTGCATTGTATAAGCTGAAAGATCTGCAATTTCTTCTGCATACTCGACTACAGCTCTCCCAAGGTGATGTTCCGATGCAGTTTCAAGTTTACCTATTAAACCTGCGAGTTCAATTGCGTCTCCTTCAAACACTTTAAAGTCTGTCACTTCCGGACGGCCTTTCGTCAATGTACCGGTTTTATCAAAAACCAATGTATCGACTTTAGACAGTTTTTCAATAACTTCTCCGCCTTTAATAAGCGAGCCGTTTTTCGCACCATTTCCAATACCCGCCACGTTTGAGACCGGTGCACCGATAACCAGCGCTCCCGGACATGCGATAACAAGGAATGTAATTGCGAGGTGAATATCTCTCGTAATTAACCAGACGATTACCGACAATACTAAAACTCCCGGAGTATAGTACTGTGCAAATCTGTCGAGAAACCGTTCTGCATTTGATTTACTATCCTGAGCTTCTTCAACCAATTCTATAATTTTAGAAAACGTCGTATCGTCTCCTACTTTTTCCGCTTCTATTTCCAAATATCCAGAGTCCAGAATCGTACCGCTCAAAACCTGATCGCCGTTCATTTTTGATACTGGAATGGATTCTCCGCTGACAGCAGCTTCATTGACTTCTGCTTCACCGCTCAATACTTTACCATCTACCGGAATCATTCCACCCGGAAGTATCGCTATTCTGTTGCCGATTTCTACATCATCCACATCGATGACTTCCCTGCTGCCGTCAGCTAGTATTAAATTAGCTTCCTGCGGCGCCATCTCTGTCAGTTCTTTAATTGACGAACGGGTTCTTTCAAGCGTTCTCGCTTCTAAGTAACTTCCGAACAGGAATAAAAATGTAACGATTGATGACTCAACATATTCACCGATAAATAACGCTCCGATAACGGCGATAGTTACAAGCAGTTCAATGCTGAACAACTTCATCCGTATCGCCTGATATGCCTTAATACCAATTGGCAGCATAGCGATAATTGTTGCCCCGATTAATGCAGCGTTCCCTGCATCAGTGTAATTCAAGAATCTTAATATAAGACCGGCTGCGATTAAAATAAATGCAATAAGAGTGATTTTATTTTCCTGTTTAAATATAAACCTGATCATCGTAAATCTCCTTCCTTCTTTCAAAAATATTTTCCGATGTATTTTCATTTATAATGTTACAGGCTTTTGTCCATATAGAAATTGACCGGGGTCAAGAATACAAAAAAAGTTCCCGTTTTCGGGAACTTTTCAGCACTATTGATTCACTTTAAAATATCGTATGTCTTATTATTAATTTTCTTAATGACACCTTCATTTTCCAGCTTCTTAAACGTTCTTGTCAACGTCTCCGGCTGCATGCTTAAGTATGAAGCGAGATTCTTTTTAGTCATGTTCAGTATGAGTTTATCGTTCTCTGTATGTGTACGAATGTACTCGATTAATTTTTCTCTGCTGTTTAACAATGAAATATTAGTCGTCAGTGATTCTGAATCATTCAGTCTTTCTGCAAAGCTCTCAATGATTTTAATACTGATATCGGGATATTTCTGCATCAGTCCGTATATATCCTCACGGTTAATGCCGCATACTTCTGCATCTTCCAGAACCTCTGCATAGGACTTACTCTCTTCATCGGCACTGAACAGTGAAAGTTCTCCCGTAAAGTCACTGTGAGTCAGCACTCTGATTAACTGTTCCTCGCCATTGTCATTTAAACGGTAAATCCTCACCTTGCCTTTATGTATTACAAACAGAGAGGAGGACCGGTCACCCGCCATAAAAAGATATTCGCCTTTCTTCATGTTCTGATGATTAATTCTCTGAAACACTTCTTCAAGTTCATCCATTTCAAGGTGGCTGAAAATCGGAACTCTGCTGACGCACCGTTCATGTCCCTGTAATTCCATGTTACATCACCTCCAAAGTGATTAATCTGCTTACACGAATTATATCATGAGCAAATTAATAATATATAAATGTAAAATCCATGTTAAAATTGATGCTGATTACGAGAAGATTGGGGATACTTATGGCAAAACTCTATTACCGCTACGGTACAATGCAAAGTAACAAGAGCAACCAGATTATCACGACACACCATCAATACACTACCCAGGGAAAACGCTGCCTGGCTTATACGACACCCATTGATTCAAGAAGCGGGCATAAAAAAATTAAATCCAGAGTCGGACTTGAACTCGACGCTGAATACATAACAGATGATATTTTTGACAAAGTAAAACAGGAACACGACAAAGAAAAAGTATATGCTGTTCTTGTCGACGAAGCACAGTTTTTATCGAAAAAAGATATTCATAACCTGAGTGATATTCCGGACCTCCTCGGTATTCCTGTAATTGCTTTCGGTTTGAAAACTGACTTTAGAAATGAACTGTTCGAAGGCAGCCGGATCTTACTGGAACTTGCTGATGCTATCGATGAACTGAAGACAGTTTGCCAATACTGCAATAAAAAAGCGAC